>CAYVXP010000131.1:0-1512 GCA_964455165.1 uncultured Gammaproteobacteria bacterium | reverse complement strand
GCAGTCAGCGTCAGTTTGGCAACTAGTCAGATCATCGGTGTTTTTGAGTAGATTTATTTTTAGCTTAGCATAAGTTTCGTGATCAGTATCAATGATAGTAGTCTGGTAGCCAAAAGCTTCAGATAAATTTAAGCCCTCTTTTACCTCACCCTTGAAAGTGTATTTAAAAGTAATGCCCACACCTGACCATAGGCACATGGCGCCTGCTGGGCATGGTGAATTAAAAAATTGAGCAATAGTTATTTTGTAGTCGGTATTTTTAAGTAGGGCCGATTGATTTTTGTGTAAAGTAAATTCTTGTCCCAAAGTGATAGATAGATCGGAGCTATTATTTATCACTTCATTAGTATTCTGCTTGGTGTTTTCGTTTACTGTAGTGCTGGTATTTTGATTATCATTAGTTTGGGGTGTATTTTTCTTTGGGCTTGATAATGTGCAGGCAGATAAAACAAGGCTCAAAGTAACGAGCGTAAACACATTTAATTTTTTCATATTTTTTTATTTAATTTTCCCAAATTTTTCAGAGATTAAAATTAATTATTTTCATGATTAGCGCAAGCTGTTTTGCAGTCGTTATTTTTTTTATTATATACATCATAGCCACAATTTCCCTTAAAAGGACCGTACCACTGAAAAATAACGCAAAAATCATCGCAGTTTGTGTCTATTTGACTGTAATCAACTTGCTCAATCCAAAAAATATTGTCGCCTGGACAAGATATGACATGTACATCACCCTGTTCATTGATTCTGAAATAATTACCAGTCGCCTTATCTCCGTTGGGGCATTTATCTTCAATTCCAAAAGGCACGTCATTCGTAGAATTTACTTGGTTATTTTTATCAAGAGTATAAGAATTAGGGCAATCGACGTTTCCCCAAAAAGTGTCATCTGGATCTTTTGTCTTCATTTCATTCATTTTAGCTTTTGTGACAAATTTTTTTGGTGGATTATTTTGATCACACGTTTGTAGGCATTTTTCAGAAACTGGGTTAGATAAGGGAATATTTAAATCGTCTCCGCGTATAAAAGTAATACCAGCAACGCCGTCATTTTTTGAAGTTACATTTGATGAGCCGCTTCTTATGGGAGACTGTGCTCCTAGTGTTAAAAAGATAATAAACAGAACAATAATTAAGGTGGCGCTCAATAAAATCCAATATCTTTTTTTCATATTCATTATTTTATCTTCCTAAACTTTCTTTTACCAGCCTGGATGACATCGCCTGATTTGATGCTGATATTTTTATCCCAAGCAATTATTTTTTCATGATTGAGCTTCAGGCCACCGCCATCAATCAAGCGTTTGGCTTCGCCTTTGGAAGTCACTAACTTCATCTGTAATAGCAGCTCCACTGGGCTGATGGTATTTTGGTTAATAGCAAATTCTGGCATATCATCAGGATTTTCTTTTTTGGCAAAGATATTGGTGAATTCAGTGGCAGCTTTTTCGGCTTCGATACTAGAGTGATACATAGTGACAATTTCTTTGGCTAGAAGCATTTTATAGT
>CAYVXP010000130.1:0-1521 GCA_964455165.1 uncultured Gammaproteobacteria bacterium | reverse complement strand
CTTCTATAATCTCTGGCAATTTAATATTTGATAAATCATTGAGCTTGAGAGGAATGCTCTCTATGGTCCGCAAATTATTTGTCACTTCCTCACCAATCTTGCCGTCACCACGAGTGGCTCCTTGGACAAAAATATTTTTTTTGTAGGTCAATACCAAAGTTAAGCCATCCAATTTTAACTCACAATAATAACCTTTAATTTTTTCTTTTAAGATTTTAAAATTTCTCTCTTCCCAGTCTTTTATATCCTGTGTATCAAAAGCATCGACTAAAGATAAAATTTTACTAGAGTGCTGAACTTTTTTAAATTTATCCAAAGCTTGTCCGCCGACTCTTTGGCTAGGAGAATCAGGCCGACGCAAATCTGGCCACTCCTCTTCCAGTCTAGCTAATTCATTTTTCAAAGAATCCAAAGCGGCATCAGAAATTTCTTGACTATCCAAAACATGATAAAGATAGCGGTGATGATTTACCTCTGCAATCAATTTTTCTATTCTTATTTTTGCCTGATCTTTGGTCATAGTTTACTGATCTTTGGTCAAATCTTCTTCCGAAAATATCACATAGCTAAAAATATCTGAAGTTGGTCGCAGAGCAGACATCTTAGCTTGCAAAAGATATTCAGAATTTTTGTATTTTCCTTTTACCTTGGTCAAAGTCTCAGACAAAATACCAGGAGCATTCTCCAGAGAAAAATCTAAAACACTAACCGGACTATCTAGTGGCCTAAAAATAAAATGATAATACTTACTACCGGAAATGCTAGTCAATTTTACATTGCGGCAAGAATTTAAAAATTGCGGATCGCTACTACAATCACAAACGGCCACAATTTTATAAACAGCTGGAGCAGTAAAGGAATCAGCAAAAGAATATTGCGTAATCTCTAGTCTATCAGAGGCATGACTATCTGGATAATCTACGCTGGGAAAACAATTGTTGATCCTCCACTTTACTACACCACTAATATCTGGATTTACTGACCAATTGATCGACGAAACATTACCCAATGGATCAATAATACTAACATGAGCTGGATTTGTATTATTTACATTGGTTGTAGAAAAATTTGGAGCAGATATCGAAGTTAACGTATAAGAATACTGGGCATCATTGGATAGAGAATAACTATTTGATGAGGCGTCTAGAGAATCATAATAAGTCACATTATCTATTGCACTATCAGCCAATTTATCAGTAGTAATATAATACAAGGCTTTTTCAATACCACTTTCGGCAGCATAATATGAGTTAACAACATTAATAGTATTCAAAGATACACGCAACTCACCAACAATAATACCATTCATAAAAAGACCAGTTAGCATGGCAAATGACAAAATCATAAGAGTCATGACTAGGGCAAAACCTTTTTTATTTTTTTTTGTCTTTTTAAGCATAGTTATCTTTTATATACCCTAGATGAAACAGTAGTCTGCAAATAATGAGTAGCTTGTTCAAAAACTTGTGAACTTGGATATTTTACTGCCATTTTAATAGTTATTTTTGGCTGTTGGTTATT
>CAYVXP010000129.1:0-1539 GCA_964455165.1 uncultured Gammaproteobacteria bacterium | reverse complement strand
CACCATCAAAACCACAAGGAGCACAAATCATTACTCCTGTATTACCCTGACCAATTTCAGGGTAAGTGGTATATTAACATATATATGATTTTTTGTCAAGAGTTTTAAGTCAATAATAACACTTTTTGGCTAATATCCTGCCTCGCCTAGATATCAATTTTAATTACTTTTTGGCTAATTTTAGCTAAAAATAAGTAGATTGTATAATTTAGCGAGTCAAGGCGGGCCTGCCTCGCCTAGACAGCGAGTCAAGGCGGGTAGCTAAAATATAAATAAAAATAATTTTATGACTTGGTTAGTAGTAGCAATCATTGCCTACATAGTAATGGCCATAGTAAATGTGGCTGATAAATTTATCCTAGAACATGTTGTGTCTGGGCCTAGAACCTATACTTTTCTGGTAGGAGCCTCTGGAGCAGCAGTGATTATATTGGCTCCTTGGTTTTTGGCTTGGCCAGGTATGGGTTTATTTTTATTTAATCTTTTAGTTGGCTCATTTTTTGCGGCTGGTATATTTTTTATGTATTCAGCTCTCAAAGGCCATGATGCTTCACAGATTTTTACTTTAGTCGGTGGTACAGTACCAATTTTTACTATTATTTTATCCATCATATTTTTTCACGAAGCATTTTCTGCTAATCAGTGGACAGCCATTGTTTACTTGATCCTGGGCACCATGATTATTTCATCTATTTCTACAAGGCATAGTATCTGGTATGAGGTGAAAAAATTTTTACATATACATTTTGAAAAAAGATGGCACAGTATTTTGTTTGCCTTTATTTCAGCTTTATTTTTTGCTTTGTTTTGGTTTGGTAGTAAGGTAGCCTACAATACTCAGGAATTTTTGAGTGCTTTTATTTGGATACGTTTGGGTACTTTTTTGGCGGTCGTTTGTTTGTTGATCAGCCCACGCAATAGGAGTGAGATTGCCAAAGATTTGAAAAAATCTAAAAGTAAAAAACAAAATCAATTTATTTTTCTGGGCACACAACTTGGTGGTGCACTTGGTTCTATTTTACAAAATTATGCCGTGGCCCTTGGTTCAGTTGCCCTAGTGACTTCACTACAGGGTTTGCAGTATGGCTTGATTTTAGCTTTTACTTATTTTATCACTATATTTTATCCTAAAATTATCAAAGAAAAGAGTAGTCACAAAATCATGGCTTACAAAATTACCGCCGCATTATTAGTGGCCATGGGTTTATTTTATATGTCACAATAAATTATGCGCAGAGTTTCCAAAAAAATAAAAATAATCATTTGGGTTTTATTGTTAATTTGGCTATTTTGGTGGTTGAAATTTGCCCATCATTATCCATCAAAAATTAATCTACAAGCCAAGCCAGATTTTTGGGGTGTGACTTATTCTTCCAAGTTGGCAGTGAGCTTGGGTTTGGATTGGGGTGAGGCTTTTATTCATATTATTGATGATTTGGGTGTCAAAAATGTCCGTTTACCTATCTATTGGGATTGGATAGAAGAAAATAAAGGAGAATATAATTTTTTTGCTTTTGACTACATGTTGGATCAAGGTAG
>CAYVXP010000128.1:0-1638 GCA_964455165.1 uncultured Gammaproteobacteria bacterium | reverse complement strand
TCCGCCTGTTTTGAGGATATCAAAAACAGACTCCAAATCATTAGCTAGCATGGCACGGCGCTCTCTCATAGGCTTGATAAGGGCTTCCAGAGCCTCAATTAGGCTATCCTTGGCCTCTTTATAGCCCATTCCGCCATTCTTATATTTGGCGGCTAAAGCCTCCTTTTCAGCCTCATTTAAGAGTAATTTGTGGATATTGAAAATATTGTTAGTCTCTGGATCTTTGGACTCGGCTACCCCTTTTGAATCAGTAGGGATACTCATTACGGCTTTTTTAATTTGTTCATAATTAGCAAAAAGTGGAATCACATTATCATAACTTTTGCTCATCTTTCTACCATCAGTTCCCAGCACAGTTTCCACATTTTTTAAAATCAAAGGCTCTGGTAATTTGAATATATCAGAATTAAAGGTGTTGTTGAATTTCTGTGCCGTATCCCGGGCATACTCCACATGCTGTTTTTGATCCTGACCCACGGGCACCACATCCGCATCTTGCAATAAAATATCCGCTGCCATCAAAAGTGGGTAATCAAAAATACCCACATTTATTTCTTTGTTCTTGGCCTCAGCATCTTTATAAGCATGAGCGCGCATGAGATATGGCATGGTGGTAATACAATTAAAAATCCAGTTTAGCTCATGCACCTGGGGCACATCTGACTGCTTGAAAAGTACTACTTTTTTTGGATCAAGACCAATGGCTAAATAGTCCAAGGCCACATCAATAATACCTTGGGACATTTTGGCTTTGTCCTGGACAGTAGTCATGGCGTGGTAGTCAGCAATAAAAACGTAACTTTCATGATCATTTTGCATCTCCACAAACTGCTTCATGGCGCCAAAAAAGTTACCAATATGAACAGTGCCGGTGGGCTTTACTCCAGATAATAAAACCTTGTTTTTATTGCTTTTTATCATTTGAAATATTATATATCAATTTTTACAAAAAAACCATATGAAAAAGATCTAGTGCAGGCGCCACTAGATCTTTTCTACTTTCCGGCTACTTTTAGACAAGTGCCGGCAATGACTAAAAAAGCCTACAAACCCTCTTTCTTCAATTCTTCAATTAATTTTTTAGCTGTTTTAGACAAGTGATTAGGAATATTGGTTTTAATTTTTACCAGCAAGTCACCACGGTGACGTGAATCAATGGGCACACCTTTCTCTCTGACTCGCAAAATATCACCATTATTAATCCCCTCTGGTATTGTCAGTTCTATATCACCATCTATAGTCTTTAGTGGATACTTCATACCAAGCAAAGCGTCAGATAATTTGATATTTATTTCCGTCACAATATTTTTTCCTTCTTTTCTAAAGAGTGGATCACGACGAACGGAAATCCGAATATACAAGTCACCCGGCACGCCATCAGTGATGGCCTCACCACCAGCGGACATTTTTAATGTCTCACCGGAATTTATGTCAGCCGGAATTTTTACCTTTATTTTTTCTGGTTTGTAAGAATTTTTAGTTAAGGTAAATTCTTTTTCCACTCCGAAGACAGATTCCGCAAAAGTAATTTCCAAATAAATTTTACTAAATATAAAATATTAGAAAAAATTAATTAGCGAAATTAACATACACCAATCTTTGAATCATAAAAATATTTGCAAATTTATTTAGCATTTT
>CAYVXP010000127.1:1394-1692 GCA_964455165.1 uncultured Gammaproteobacteria bacterium | reverse complement strand
TATAAGCATCGACATTGTGTTCATCGAGTGACAAACAGTCAATCAATTTATCTTCCGCTTTCTGATACTCCTCACTATTGATTAGCTGTCTGGCTTCTACTAATAAGCTATCCAATGTCTGTGACTTATCAACTGAGGCGCTAAGTTGTTTTTCACCTTTTCTTTTGAGCTCGTGTTCAAAAGATCGTAAACGTTGATAATAATTTTTAAAATACAAATTCAACTGATCGTTGATTGGTTCTGATATTTTTTTTAATCTCTTAGATAAATCTTGAGTAGTACGATAAAGACGACCGCG
>CAYVXP010000127.1:0-1384 GCA_964455165.1 uncultured Gammaproteobacteria bacterium | reverse complement strand
TTTGCTTTTGTCGCTCGGCTTTTACCTCTGGTAAATTGTTCACATTAATACTAGACAAATTTGGTGCTTTACGTAGCAACAATTGTGCTATAAAAAATCCGGAAACAAGTATTAATATGATAAGTAAAATATCCAACATATTATGCTTTATTGGCGCTACCTAAAATTTTAATTATTCTCTCCACTTCGGCCTGCACAGCGTCGGTGCTAGGGGCCAAAATTGTCCGTGGATCAATCATACTCTTTTGTTGACTCATGCTTTTCCACAAAGCTTGTTTAAAAACTAAACGTAAGTTGGTATCAATATTGACTATGCGCACACCATTGGCTACCGCTGTTCTCAAATCACGCGGTGTGAGACCAGAAGCACCATGCAAGACCAATGGTAGATTTACTAAAGAATGTATTTTCTTTAATCTCACTTCATCAACTTTTTCTACACCTACAAAACGTCCATGGATAGTACCAACCGAAATAGCTAAAGTATCTACTTTGGTGAGTCGAACAAACTTCTTGGCCTGCTCTGGATCGGTCATCAATTCTTCCATATTGATCTCGCCTTTTTCTAGACGGATCAGACCTTCTTTACCCAAGATAGAACCCAGCTCAGCCTGTACCAGACAATGGGCTTTTTTACCCCATTTCTGGACTTTTTGACTCAAACGTACATTAGTTGCAAAGTCTTTTTCTGAGGCATCAATATGAACAGAAGAATAGCCTATTTTAATACATTCTTGGATAATTGACAAGTCTTTACCATGATCAAGATGTATGGCTACTGGCGCCTTGGCCGCTACAGTCTCGGCTACATTTTTGATCAGATTATAAATTGTCGGCAAGTTAGAATACTTAATGGCTGACTCCGAGGTCTGGATGATGACCGGCGCCTTGAGCTTAGCAGCTGCTCGAGCAATAGCTAAAGTCATTTCTAGGTTAGAAGTATTGAAAGCTCCGATAGCATAGCCGCCCTTTTGAGCCTTAGCTAGCATCTCATGAAAAGATTTTATCATTTTTTTATTTTATTTTTTTTATTATTTCAAAAAAATCATCAGCCACCAAACTAGCATTGCCAACCAAAGCACCATGAATATTTTCGAGACCCATAAAATCATCAATGTTTTGAGCACTTACACTACCACCATAAATGACACCACAATATTTTTCATCGTGCCCAGGTAAGCTATCTAATAAACTTTGCTGGATAATAGACGCAGCATAAAAAGCATCAGCACTACCAATAGCCTGACCAGTACCAATTACCCAGACTGGTTCATAGGCGATAATTATTCTCTGATCTTTTTTTGGTTTGATATTTTTCAAAGCTTCATAAACTTGGTGCATGATCACCAAATCTTTTTGACCTTCTTTACGCTCGTCAAAAGTT
>CAYVXP010000126.1:0-1705 GCA_964455165.1 uncultured Gammaproteobacteria bacterium | reverse complement strand
CTCATCGAAGCTTTGGTGGTCATAGCCATCATCGCTACTTTGTCTGTTTTTTATGTTCTTAATTTAAGATCAAACACTTTAGATTTATTAAGAATGGATAGTGCTAGGCTGGCAGCGGATATTCGCTATGTGCGTAGTATGGCAGCTAGTAGGGCTGTATATAATAACACCACTTTTCCTACAGGTGGCTACGGTATTCGCTTCAAAAATGGTGCTGGAGCTACAAAAAGTTATTACCAATTATACGCTGGTGATGAAAATAACATTATAAAAACTGTGGAATTAGCTAATGTAGCTTTTCGTTTAGTTGATTCAAATGCTGTACCGCGGGCAGTAGCTATAGATGATCCTAATTTTAAAAAGTTTGCTTTTTTGAGTGAAAATAGTATTTACACCAGTGGTTTAGAGATTAATGCAGCTGGTGACTATCAAGTAGAGATTTACTATGATTTCATCAAGCTTATTGATGGAGCGCCTAAAAATTATTATTATATAGCTAAATTAAACCTTGGGCGTAAGACAGCCGATGATTTTGTTTGGAGTAATTTATCAGTGACCTATGAAACTAATACGCCCGTATGTGGTAATGGTATTGTAGAGAGCGGAGAAGATTGTGAGCCATTGGTTGATGGTGTGCGCAACCCAAACTGTCTACCGCCAGCAGCTGGCGAAACATTAGCTTGTCATGATAATTCTTGTGGTGACGGTTTTGTGGCTGGCGGTGAAGAATGTGAAAAAAATAGTTTGCCCACAAGTATAGGTCTGACTTGCTCTGCTTATTGGTGCTATTCATGCTCATCTCTAGCTCCTCAATCACAAGGAGTTGGTGGTTGCTCGGTTGTTAACGCTGATGGTAGTATCACCAGTCATACTTCTTGTTGTGGTGGTACTGATAACTTTAGAGAAACTTGGAATTGTGTACGTTGTACCAAAATAACCTATGGATGTTTAAGTGCTTGTCCAGATGGAGAACTGGAGCAATATTAAAGTTTATTTTTGTTATATAAAAGTGTTTTAAGATAAAAATTAATTAATAATATTTTGGTAACGAAAGTGAATAGAATTTATCAAAGATTATTTAATATGAGAAAAAATAATTTATTAGTTTCTCTGAAGGGGTTTACTTTAATTGAATTATTGATTGCTATTACTATTTTTTTGATTGGTATTATGGCTGCTTTTTCTTTGTCTTTAAATAATTTAAATAATGCCAAGGAAAATTCTAATCGGGTGATTGCCGCTGATTTAGCTCGGGAGGGTATTGAGATAGTGCGCAATATAAGGGATAGTAATTGGCTGGCACGTGAGGCTAATATTGATGATATTAGTAGTGGTTTGCTTATTTCTTGGGACCATGGTTTGGATGTGGGGAATTTTAAGGTAGCCTATGATGTAAATAATTTAATTTTATTTACCACTATGCCAGTTGACTTGAGTAGTGCTATCAATGAAACATCGGCTACCTTATATTTGAATAACGGTTTTTATACCCATAGTAATATTGGTGGTCAGGCTACACTTTTTAGACGAGCCATAAATATACAAGCTATATATCTCTGTGCTGAATCGGGATTGGAGACTATGAACAGTGCGGCAATTTGTGTTGATGCCTTAGAAAAGATTGGTTTCCAAATCACATCTCGTGTACGCTATACTTATGGTAGTCGTACCAATACTATTGATGCTGTAGAAAATATTTATAATT
>CAYVXP010000125.1:0-1717 GCA_964455165.1 uncultured Gammaproteobacteria bacterium | reverse complement strand
GGAAATTGAAAGCACTTTTTTGCTGGGCAATGATTGGTCTGAAAATGTCATTGGAAATAAACGGTGTCAGTTTACTAGTGATGTATGGCACCATGTTGGCTAGTGATGCTTCACCGCCAGCTTTTTGTGCTTCTTTTTCCCAAAAATCTTTGACTAATCTATTTTTTACTTTGGATAATTTAAATTTGCGATAATCTTCGTCAGACAAAACGCGTGGCACTTCTAATAGCGTAGCGCCAGAATCTTTGTCATCCATGACTAGCATCATGGCATTGCGCATGTACTGCTCAAACATCGGACCACCAGTCGATCGGAGATCATAGAGCTTATCAAAGATAGCAATCATTTCATTGATCACAAAAGTTTTTTGCTCTTCGGTATCATACTCCAACATATTCAAGGCCAAAGGTCTGTCAGTATCAGCTGGATTAAAATAAATCACATCTTCAGCTCGCGATTTTGGTACATGACTCAAAGCTTTGTCAGCTAGCTCACCATGTGGATCTATGATACACAGTCCATTACCCGAATCAATGTCTTGTTTTATCAAGGCCTCCATAAAGACTGATTTACCAGTACCAGTCATACCAATCTCATACATATGGCGACGACGATCTTCTGGCTTGATACGTACAAATGTTTCTTTGCCACGATAAATATTTTTACCTAAAATAATACCAGCGTTTGGCATATTCATCGGTGGTGCAGCTTTGGTGGCTTCTAGCCAATCAATATTTGGTGTCTCAGTAGTAGGTAATGGCAGATGGACCACACTGACCATTTCTTCTGAATTCAAAAGCAATTTATAATCAGGCGCAAAATGATGGTAGATCAAATGTTCTACAATCCTACCCGGATGTCTGGGGACTACAGCCTGAAAACGATTGCCAAACTCATAGATATTGTATTGATTATAGCTATTCAAGATATCAGCCAAGATAGCTTTGGAGCGGAGCTCGTTGGCGCTAGAGACAACTAAACGTATATTGACCTCCAAGCCAGCCTTGGAAGTCTTTTCTTCCAAGCCCTTAGCTCGCTCTTGTTCCATAGCAGATAGTGGTTGTTTTTTCTCTTCGGTCTCTCTAGCTTTTTCCTCTGGTTTCTGAGTAGTTTTGAAAAAACTAGCCGCAAAACCAATAGTTTTTTCTGCCTTAGGAATAAAACCAGCCCCACCAACATCTTTCATAGCTTGTTGGTAGGTCATGCCTTTGTGCATTTTTTGCGCTACAGTACGGCCACGCTTGTGCCACTTGTGTGGAGCTGAGCGAAAAACATATTGGATGGCCGCTCCTTCACCAGGCACGAGCTTGCTCATGTTGTTGGTGATACCTTCTAGTGGGTCATTTTCAAAATTACGATAAGTTTTGATTGGCAAGGTATAGTCGCCAGCAAATTTCAAATAGCCAGCCATGACGCTAGAGTTGGCCTCAAAAATATTATAATCAGTGACCTCTTCAATATAAATTTTAGGATAGACTGCTTGTAGCTGTCCGATGAAATATTCTTTAAACTTTTGTGGTATGGCTGTATAAAAATTTATATAACCATCTTTAGAAACTATATCCAAAGAAAAAATCTCTTTTGGTTGGGAAAATAATAATTTCTCCTCTTTGAGTCCAGCAATAGAAGCAAAAAAATTCTCTATCTTACCGAGAGTTTGTTCAATATATTGTTTTGATAATTCTTCTTTTTCATCTTTAGTATATTTTGGTACCTT
>CAYVXP010000124.1:0-1723 GCA_964455165.1 uncultured Gammaproteobacteria bacterium | reverse complement strand
TCCGGAGCGCGGTGGCTTTTGGCAGCCAATCACTGGTGGAGTACATAATGATGAACCACTACTAAATGCCGCTCAAAGAGAATTAAAAGAAGAAACCAACATTACCAATTATATCAAGATATATAGTGACATATACTATTTTGAATTTCAAAGCGAAGGATACGGTATATTAAAAGAATATGTCTTTGGCGTACAAATTGCACCAGAAACTATTGTCCAAATATCTTCCGAACATACTAATATACGGTGGTGTGATTTTACAGAGGCCCTAGAATTATTAAAATATGAGAGCAATAAAATCGCTTTGCAAAAACTTTATTCTTTGATAAACACATGAAAAAATATATTTATCCAATACTTTCTGCTCTGGCTGGAATAACAATCTTTGGAATTGCTGCTTTCTTGAAATTTGTAAGCTATGGTGGCAACAATTGTGATGTGCCAGGAAAAAACTGTGATTGCTTTTGCTGTAATTCATTCGGTCTGCGCGGGTATGAAGCTTGTGGAAATTATGGCCTATACCTCGGAGCTGGCCTTGGCCTAATCATCGGACTCATTGTCTATGTTCTGATAAAAAGAAGAAAAATATAATAACTAACAATGTTGCTAAATAAAAAAATAGTCCCACACTACGGGACTATTTTTAATTTTATACTATTTTAATCCTTGTCGATAAAACTTGGCTGCTTCCTCTGGCGCTATCGGATTGATGATCAGGCCAGATCCCACCTCTACTCCCGCCCAGACTGAGCCACGAGGCACTATCTTCATGTAGAGATGCTGATCTTCATCATGTATGACCTGATGAAAATAATAATTATAGGGCAGATTGAGCTGGCCAATTTTTTTCAAAGAGTGTTTCAAGATTTTAGCCCAGGATAATTTTTCTGCTTCGGTCAGCTGAGTGATATTATCAATGTGTCGCTTGGGCATGATCCAGATTTCGTAGTTGAACATCGAGGCATAGGGGGTGAAGGCAATGACGTTTTTGTCCTGCCAAACTATGCGTGGACTGACTCTTTCTTTTTTAATGACATCACAATAAACACAGGTTCCTTTGTTTAGTTTGTAGGCTTGCTGACGCTGAGATTTGTCGACTAAGTGTGGTGGCAAAAAATTAGTAGCAAAAATCTGTGAATGAGCGTGTTGCAAAGAGGCGCCAGCAGTACCGCCATTATTTTTGAATATCAAGATATATTCTATTTTTTTATTTTTGGTGATGGCCTTGGTGCGCTCAGCATAGACAGTCAATAAATCACGAATATGATCGAGTGGTAAATCTTCTAACTCTCTAGTATGGTCTGGGGTTTCGATGATCACCTCTTGTTGTCCATAGGCTTTGGGATTATTGAGGGTGACAGCTGGAAATTTATTCGCCAAAACTTTTACTCGCCAGTTGGCTGCTGTGCCCAGGTGATACAAACCTTTGATACCTTTTAATTTATTTGGACAAAACTGACAAGCCTCATCAAACTGTTTGCTTGTCTGGTCTGGTGGAGTATTCACATCATTTGGTCGCCTAGATCGCCTAGGGGCGATGATGACATATTTGTCTTGAATATAATCTTTTCTAATCTCTGACTTCATATTTTTTGGTATAATTTTTTATAAACTTGCGCTGACTTGGCCCAAGAAAAATCCGTCTGCATATCGCCCCTGATCATGGTATTTAGCATCCTGGGCACTTGATAAAGGCGCAAGGCTTTTTTGATAATTTTTTCTA
>CAYVXP010000123.1:0-1741 GCA_964455165.1 uncultured Gammaproteobacteria bacterium | reverse complement strand
TAGAGCTAATAGTATTTATATTTTGGATCGCAAAATTTTTGCCAAAGAATCAAATCATAAAAAAGAAGAGTTTTGGCTAACACTAAAACATGAATATAGTCATATTTATTACTCGCAAATAACTAAAAGTCATTTTCCGATTTGGCTAAACGAGGGATTAGCTAGCCATCTTTCTGGTAAAAAGATAATTATAAAAGAAAAAGATCAAAAACAATTGCTCAATGTTTTTGATTATTATAAAAAAAGTGGTAAAGATGTCTATACCGTGAGTCAATATTGGGTGGAGTTTTTACTGAAAGAGTACGGACATGAAAAATTGATTCAATTAATTAAATCTTTGGATATAAAAGCAGAATTGAGTAGTAGTTATTTTAATCAGCAATTTTACAAAATATACGGTTTTAGCTTTAATAAAAAAACTTTTGCTAAATTTTTATAATATGCCATCAATAATAATTGCTACCAAAAATCCACATAAACAGAAAAAATTAATTGAAGTAATAGAAGATTATTTAACGCCCTTATTGCTTGATGAGACAATACCTGAGCCAGAAGAAAATGGTAAGGATTTTTTGGAAATAGCAGAAAAGAAGGCGATTCATTATTCTTTGGCTACTAAATCTTTGGCTATCTCTAGTGATGCTGGAGCTGTGATACCCTCTGTGTCCGAGTGGGATCCACTGCATACCAAGCGTTTTGCTGACACGGATGAAGAGAGGATAGATAAATTATTGGCTCTGATGGAAGGTAATACTGATCGCACTATCCGTTGGTTTGAAGCCATGGCCATAGCCAAAGACGGTAAAATACAATTTTCGGCTTTAGTTGAGGCGAGATGTGGTAAAATTGCCACTCATTTTGATAAGAGTAGATATCAAGATGGCATGTGGATGTCTTCTATTACTGAGTTTCCACAGTTTGCGAATAAGAATTTTTTTGAGCTGACTCCAGAGGAAAGAGCACAGACAGAAAATTCTTGGGCTCAGCTTAAAGTAAAATTTGCTAAATTTATGGAAACAAGTGATTTAAAATAATATATGCTCACTCGCGTCCGAGCCATCATTATAGAAAATAATAAAATCCTTTTATTAAAAAGAAAAAAGGATAATATTGTATATTGGGTTTTGCCTGGTGGTCAAGTAGAAAATGGAGAAATCAATGAATTAGCTCTAGCTAGGGAATGCCGGGAGGAGCTGGGTGTCCAAGTAAAAGTTAAAGAATTAGTACACGAAATGCTTTCGCAAAAGCCAGAAATTTATGGACAGAGTGAGTATTTCTTTAATTGTGAAATTGTTGGTGGCACATTAGGTTCTGGTATCGGACCAGAGTGGCAACTCAATAGTGGTTACAAGGGTAGTTACAAAATAGAATGGATTGATCTGAATAGTTTAGCATAAGTTGATTTAAAGCCCGAAGAGTTAAAGAAAATTATATTAAATAAACTAAATTAACTAGTTAATCTTCGAGCTTTAGAAAAATCGTAAGAATTTGTTAGCGAAGCAGTGCGTTAAAAAACTGTGTTGTCTGAGCTATAAGGCGAGTTTACAGTTTTAGCACTGCGGAGCAACAAATTCAAAGATTTTTCTACTGCGAGCGGCTTTTTCAGCCGCTTTTTGGCCGCACAAAAAGCGGCAAAAGATTAAAAATTTCGTCTTCCATTTACTCTAAAAAAATGTTATAATTCCATACACTTATAAGGGTGTAATTTTGTTAATTTTATGAAAAAATATATGAAAATTGG
>CAYVXP010000122.1:0-1761 GCA_964455165.1 uncultured Gammaproteobacteria bacterium | reverse complement strand
CGATGCCAATAGCAATTATTTTAGCATAAATATACCACCAGTGACCATGCTCTACTAATAAATACATGATCAAATTATTTAGTAAAACTCCGTTTCCAGCAATCAGCAAAAAAATACCAGCTTGTTTGGCTAAGGCACCACCGACCTTGAAGGTCCAGGTTTTATTCAAATAATAATTTAAGCTGGCGGCCACAATAAATGAAATAGTTGCCGACCATAAATAGTGAAAGCCAACCTTATCGGTGAGTAAATATAAAATAGTAAAATCAATAACAGCCGACACAAAACCAACAATAAGATATCGCCATACTTGATGCCAATTATTTTTAATATAATTTACCCCAAAAGAGAATAATTTTTTTAACATTTATTTAATATAATAAACCCTATTTTACTTTGACTTTACACTAATTTTGAGATAATCTTACTACATTAAAAGTTTAAAATCAACCAAAATTATGGGCTCTAAACAAAAAATAATCTTAGTCACTGGCGGTGCTGGCTTTATCGGCAGTCATTTGATCGAGCAATTAGTCAAAGATAAAAACAATCGCGTCATTTCGCTAGACAATTATTTTACTGGCTCTAAGACCAATCACATTGCTGGCGCTCAATACCTCAAAGGTCACACCAAGGATATTGCCAAGCATATCAAAGTACAACCAGATACTATCTATCATCTGGGCGAATACTCTCGCGTCGCTGCTAGCCTCGATGAACCAACTTTAGTCTGGGACATGAACATTGCTGGTACTTTAGCTGTCCTAGAATTTTGGCGAAAGCATAAGTGCAAATTAGTCTACGCTGGCTCCTCTACCAAGTTTAATCCGGCTGGCAAAAATGGTGTAGCTGGCCGAGATCTCGCTCCCTATACTTGGGCTAAAGCTATTAATAGTGAATTAGTTAAAAACTATGGTGCTTGGTATAAACTTAATTACTCCATTGTATACTTTTATAATGTCTATGGACCACGCGAAAGAGCTGGTCAGTTTACTGGCACCTATGGCACAGTCATAGAAATTTTCAGACAAGCCTACTTAAAAAACAAATCGCTACCCATACGTAAACCTGGTACCCAAACCAGAGCCTTTACCCATGTCTATGATACTGTTGCTGGTATAGTACTGGTTAGTACCAAGGGTAAAAATGATGAATATGGCATCTGCGCCAAAGAAGTGCATTCACTACTTGAAGTGGCTAAAATGTTTGACTCTAAAATAAAAATGCTACCTCAAACCAAAACTAGCCGCTCCAGCGATAGTATTGATAGCAAAAAAATAAAAACTCTGGGCTGGAAACAAAAGCACACGCTCAAAGAATATATTAGCGATATAAAAAAGCAAAAATAATATGAAACGTATTTTAATTTTCTCCCTAGCTTACTATCCCAACCAAACTTCTGGGGCTGAAGCAGCTATTAAAGAAATTACCGACCGTTTGGACCCCGGTGAATTTGAATTTCATATGATTACCTTACGCTACAACTCTGCTTTTGCTAAAACTGAAAAAGTTGGCAATGTCCTAGTACATAGAATTGGTCTGAGCAAAAAAAATCCCAGTTTTGAAGACTTGGGTAAAATGCCTTTGGATCTCAATAAGCCACTATACCAGCTACTAGCTCCAATTAAAGCTAGTCAACTTCATAAAAAATATAAATATCACGCCACCTGGGCTATGATGGCTCACTCCGCTGGCGTACCAGCTGCTATTTTTAAAATGACTCATCCTCAGGTAAAATATTTTTTAACTCTTCAGGAAGGC
>CAYVXP010000121.1:0-1767 GCA_964455165.1 uncultured Gammaproteobacteria bacterium | reverse complement strand
TTTTCTACTCACCCACCAATCGCTTCACGCATCGCTGCTCTCCGATCAATGTAAAAAATTATGGAAGAACCACAAAATATTTTAAATAAATTTACCTACCACTTTAAGCGCGTTTTGATCAATGCGCAAAATTTAGCTTTTGCTAAAAAAAATAAAGAAATCCAACCAGAGGATTTACTCAGCTCACTCTTGACGACCAAAGGTGCCTTAGGATCAGATATTTTGATCAAGCACAATGTCAAAATAGATTTTGCTGATCCCAAAAATAAAATAGATTTTGAAGTAGTAAGTTCAGTCGACCCTAGTCAGCTACCCCAACCATCAGGCTTGGCTCAAAGAGTGATTGAACGCGCTGTCATTGCTGCCTACAAATTCCAGCACAAATATGTCGGTACTGAACATCTACTCTATGGCTTTATCGATATCGCTGATGAAAATATTGCTACTATTTTACAAAAGGCCAATATCAATACTCATAACCTCAAGCAACATTTGAATTTGGTTTTGAAGAGTAATAATAAATTCAACGACCTCAGTGCCGAAGAAAATAGCATCAAAGATGTAGAAAATATTTTTGAAGAGCCTAATGCCGAACCAAATCCACTAGATATCTATACTATCAACCTGACTAGCCCAGAAGTACAAAAAGATATAGACCCAGTCATTGGTCGCCAAAAAGAACTGGATCGCCTGATTGAGATATTATCTCGTCGCACCAAAAATAATCCAGTACTTTTGGGTGATGCTGGTGTGGGTAAAACTGCTATCATCGAAGGTCTAGCCAAAAGAATCATGGAAGGCCAAGTACCAGATGTCTTGCTCAACAAAACTATTCTCAATCTAGATCTTTCGGCTTTGATCGCTGGTACTATGTACCGTGGTGAATTTGAAAATCGCCTCAAGCAAGTAATCAATGAAATAAAAAATAATCCTAATATCATTATCTTCATCGATGAGCTACACACTATCATGGGTGCTGGTGCTACCGCTGGCTCTATGGATGCCGCTAATATATTGAAGCCCGCTCTAGCTCGCGGTCATCTACGCTGTATTGGGGCAACTACTTTTGAGGAATACAAAAAACATATCGAAACTGATCGGGCCCTAGAAAGACGTTTTCAATCAGTCATTATCAATGAATCTAGTGAAAGTGAAACCTTGGCTATTCTCAAAGGCTTGAAAAATAATTATGAAAAATTTCATCGCGTCAATATTTCTGACGACGCTCTAGAAGCAGCTGTCACTCTGAGTAAAAGATTTTTACCAGACAAAAAATTACCAGACAAAGCTATTGATTTGATTGATGAAGCAGCCGCGCGCATGAAAGTCCGCCAAACCAAACGCAGTCTGGCCAAAGAAATAAGAAAATTGGAAGAACAAGCGCAAAATTGTCAAAACAACAAACGCCAAGCCATCTTAGCTGAAGACTATCTATCAGCTCTCAACTACCGCGACCAAGAAGACCAGATACTCACCAAGCTAGTAGAATTACAAGCCCAAGAAGATAAACAAAAACAATCACGCTTGGGTGAGATATCAAAGATTGATATTGCTGAAATAATTTCTGAGATGACCCATGTACCGATTGGTGATTTGACTGCTTCTGATCAAAAAAATCTGATTAATCTCGAACAAAAAATCAGTCGCCAAGTTTTTGGTCAAGACAAAGCTTTACAAAATATTGCTCAAATTATTCGCCAGGCCAAAGCCGGACTGACTGACAAAAACAAACCACTGGCCTCATTTATGTTCCTCGGGCCTTCAGGT
>CAYVXP010000120.1:1166-1785 GCA_964455165.1 uncultured Gammaproteobacteria bacterium | reverse complement strand
CATATTGGCTAGATATTCAGCGCGACGATTTTGATATTTTAGATAGTAGGCGTGTTCCCAGACATCAAAGCCAAAGAGTGGAGTGTAGCCTAGGGTGTAGGGACTATCTTGGTTAGCAGTCTTATCGATGATGAGTTTACCATTGTCTAGTGATAGCCAAGCCCAGCCAGAACCAAAGACCGACATAGCCATTTTAGTGAAACCTTCTTTGAAGTTTTCAAAACTTTCAAAACTATCATTGATAGCTTGGAGCAATTCTCCTTCGGGCATAGCTTTGCCATTTGGCATCATGGTCTCCCACAAGATATTGTGATGGACGTGGCCACCGCAAGCATTTTTGACAGCCAAGCGCACATCTTCTGGTACTTGATCCAAGTGGCGCAAAATATCTTCGGCACTTTTTTCGTACCACTCGGGGTATTTTTCTAGAGCTTTGTTGAGATTGGTAGTGTAGGCGACATGGTGCTTGTCATGATGTAGGTGCATAGTAGCCTCATCAATGAAAGGCTCTAATGCTTTGTAATCGTATGGTAAATCGGGGGTTATAAATTGTTTCATATAATTTATTTTTTAATTTTTATCCGATTTATTTTTCGCGATAAAATTTTATAAGTTGTTT
>CAYVXP010000120.1:0-1156 GCA_964455165.1 uncultured Gammaproteobacteria bacterium | reverse complement strand
ATTGTTATATTTCTAACGGAGTAAATATTTTTGTATTAATTATTTATTGTCATCCCGCACTTGTTGCGGGATCTAGCGAGATTCCTGCCTGCGCAGGAATGACACTGTTTGTTTAGCCGAAATATTTTTCGCGATAAAATTTTATAAGTTGTTCTATTTCTGGTATGACTTCCGGATTACCGACACCAGCTTTAGTTTTTTTCTGAATTGCTTCTAGGGTGATGGCGCCTTCTAGTACTGCTTCTTCGATATCATGATCAGTGACCTGGGCAATCTTGTCAATCATGCGTGCCTGCTCTTCGACTATACGATCTTTTTGCTTACTGCGCAAGAAATAATTATTGATCGCGCTACGCAAAGCTTTGTCGCCGAGGACAGAGCAATGTATTTTTCTAGTTGGTAGGCCTCCAAGGCGAGAGGTGATATCTTGTGGTCGGATTTTTAGTGCTTGCTCGATGGGCATACCACCGTTTTCGGCGACCATGACTGAGAGCATGGAGGTAGCACCGATCGCTGAAGCACAACCAAAAGTTTGCCACTGCATCTTCTTAATTTTGTCGTTTTTTTTGTCGACCCAGACCCAGACTTTCATCATGTCACCGCAGGCTGGTGAGCCGATCATACCTAGACCGTCGTAGTCTTTTATTTTAGAGGCATCCATGATGAGATTTTTGGGAGTAAAGAAATGTTCTTTGACTATATCCGAGTAGAGCCAAGATTCTTCGCCACTTTTTGGCACAATGTCAGCTTGCTCGGCGACACTTTTTTTCGCCACCTTCTTTTTCTTTTTTGTATATGTAGGCATAAGTTTATAATTTAATAATTTCACGAGGATATTTTTTGATAGAGGAGTGTAGGGTATTCATGTCGACATTGATGGGAGAGACTTGGCGTAAATACTTGACAATACCTGGTAATTTTTTGCTTAAGAAAACTAAATCTTCTTTTTTGGTGCTACGACCGAGAGTCAGACGCAGTGAGCCATGAGCAGCTTCGTATGGTCGGCCTAGAGCCCTGATGACATGTGAGGGTTCTAGATCTTGAGCGGTACAGGCTGAGCCAGTCGAGGCTTGGATGCCAATCTCATCGAGATAGAGTAACATCGCTTCGCCTTCTATATCTAGTATAGAGATATTTATATTATTTGGTAGTCTTT
>CAYVXP010000119.1:0-1795 GCA_964455165.1 uncultured Gammaproteobacteria bacterium | reverse complement strand
TTATCTTTGTTACTACCGTATGGTGACAGATAAGTTGGTGACTGTGGTAGTGCGGCCAAAGTCGCTGCTTCCGCTAGCGTCAATTCTTTGGCTGGCTTATCAAAATAATACCGAGCCGCCGCCTCTATGCCATAGGCTGAGCCACCGTAGGGAATCTCATTAAGATAAAGTTGTAATATTTCGTCTTTAGAAAACTTTTGTTCAATACGATAAGACAAAACCCATTCTTTAAACTTTCTAGAAACACGACGCTCATTGGTCAAGATAGCGTTTTTGACAAACTGCTGAGTGAGTGTGGATCCACCCTGGGCTCGCTGACCACTCAAACGTGGGATGATCTGTCCGCGGATAATACCACGAATAGAAATACCACTGTGATTATAAAAATCCTTGTCTTCGACAGCAATGGTCGCCTGTTTGATATAGTCTGGTATTTCACTGATAGTGACCAAGGTTCTTTGCTCAGCTCCATGCACTTCATAAAGTAAAGTCTCGCCTTTGTTATCATAAATCTTGGTACTAAGTGGTGAACTACGATCAATTAGTTTATTTACATCTGGTAAATCTCTAGAATACCAAGCCACCATAGCGATAAAAGCAATACCGCACAATAATATGAAGCCAAGAAACTGTAGCCAGTAAGTCCTAAAGAATCTCTGGAAAAAACTTTTCCTCGGACCCTTGGGCAAGGGAGTTTTTTGACCAATTCTAATTTTAGAAAAAAAACTAGATCTGTTATCTATTTTTTTATGTTGAAATGTGGATTTTAGTTGAGGTATTGGCATAGATATATATAGTATTTGAATTATAACAGAAATACGGTATAATTTGAATATCGCTTAGATTAATTAATATCTTAATTTTTTATCAAAAATATGGCTAAGATTAGCACGGATCAAGAGAAAATTCAAGAATTACTGACTAGAGGTGTAGAAGAGATTATAGACCGAAACAGTCTAGAAAAAAAACTTAACTCCGGTAAAGTGTTGAGAATCAAACTTGGCATTGACCCAACTAGCCCAAATCTGCATTTGGGTCGAGCTATACCATTACTCAAATTAAAAGATTTTCAAGGTCTTGGTCATAAAATCGTCTTTATTATTGGTGACTTCACTGGCGTAATTGGTGATACCTCTGACAAGGATAGTGAGCGTCCGATGTTAGATGAAAATACAATTAAAGAAAACATGAAGAGCTATGTTGATCAAGTAAAAAAAATACTGGATATTAAAAAATGTGAAGTCCGTTACAACAGTGAGTGGCTTAAAAAATTAACTTATCGTGATGTCGCTCAACAAGCTAATGTTTTTTCTTTAAACGAATTTATTTCCCGAGAAAATATTGCCAAAAGATTAGCCGCTGGAAAAGGCGTTTCTTTACGCGAGCTACTCTACCCGCTGATGCAGGGCTACGACTCGGTAGCCATCAAGGCTGATGTCGAAATTGGTGGCACTGATCAAAGATTCAATCTTTTGGCTGGACGAGAATTACAAAGATTATATAAACAAGCCCCTCAAGACATCATTACCAATCCACTGATAGCTGGTTTGGATGGTCGCAAAATGAGTTCTAGCTGGGGCAACACTATTAATTTGTTTGACCCGGCTAAAGATATGTATGGCAAAGTCATGTCTCTGCGCGATGATTTGATTATTCCTTATTTTACACTGGCCACTCGTTTAGATTTGAGTATTATAAAAACATACGCAAAAGATCTCACTGCTGGAAAAAATCCTCGTGACTATAAAATGCTTCTAGCCAAAGAAATTGTCACTATGTATCACTCTAGTATCGA
>CAYVXP010000118.1:0-1848 GCA_964455165.1 uncultured Gammaproteobacteria bacterium | reverse complement strand
TAGCATTAGCCGAATGTCCCTGAGAGGCAAAAGCAGCGGCAATATCTGACCCACAATATTTAGTGATATTTCCTTGACCGCCAGGGTGAGACTTGATGTAAGAAGTTACGTTGTAGACATTGCTTCCAGCTGTCACCCAGCAATCACTAGCAATTTTATGCTGAGCTACTAGACCAGCAGTATATGTGACTGAAACATCAGTGTTAGAATTTGAATCTGTAGTTGAGGCGGTGTTATCTTTATTATTATTTGATGTAGAAACACTATTCAAATCGCCGATATAATAAGCTGCCAACATAGCATAAGCCTGAGCTGAGTGCTCTTGTGGAATCAATTTATCCTGACTAAGAAAAGCCTTACTGGCCTCTTGACCACAATATTTTATAATCTCTCCTGCTCCACCAGGATGAGTATAAATATAATCCGTGACGTTATAAACTTTATTATCAATGGCTAGCCAACAATCATTTTTGGAATTGTGCAAAGATAATTGAGCAGCCAAAGTATTTGCTTGACCATTATTTATATTCTGATTATTGCTGACATTATTTTTTTGAAATAAACTATTAGCATAAAAAATACTAACTGCTGACCAAAAAATAAAAACGGCAATAATAACTAATTTACTCATATATTTTTATGAAATTTATAACATTTGAAAAGCTTCGAGATTGATATTTTTCTTTGACACCCCAGCTTTACGCAAAGCACTAGTCAAAGACTTCATCATGCCTGCTGGTCCGCAAATATAAAAATGACAAGCCCCAATATCGCTGACAAATTTTCCTAATTTTTCTAAATTAAAACGTCCTTCTTGGTCAGAGGCATAAATATTTAATCTAAACTGCGGATAATTTACTTGCGTTTGTTGGAAAATATCCATAGCCACCAAGTCTTTTTCAGAGGCGACTATATAAAATAAATCAACAATACCAATACCTTTTTTTACTGTACCCAAAGATTGAGCTAAACTAATAAAAGGCGTGACGCCAATACCACCGGCTAGCCAGACTTGATGGCAATTCAAATCTAGATTGTCACCAAAACTACCATAGGGCCCATCTATAATAGCAGAACTACCAACTTTTAAACTCAACATCTGAGCTGTATAATCTCCGAGATTTTTGGCCATGATAGTCAGACTGTGATCTGGGTGAATAGCTGCTACTGAGAAAGGATGTTCTTCGCCTTTTTTGATATCAGGAAAGCTGACAAAAAGAAATTGACCGGCTTGGATATCGATAAACTTTTTATTTGGCTGTAAAGTGATACTGACCATATTGGTGCCCAACTGCTCTACTTTACTTACTACAAAACGCTTTGATTTGATAATATAGTCAACCAAAAACAATCTCACCAAATAAAGCAAAACACTAATTGATATCAATAAAATATAATACCAAGCTAACACTGGTATTCTTTTCACATCACTATCTATCAGTAGCGAATGTATGCCGCCAATCATCAGTGGTACAGCTAGTAGGCTATGCAAAGATTTCAATCTTTCATAACGCATACGCCAAAAAAAGGTCATCACAATCAAAGCCATGAATAAAAGCAAGGATACATAAGCAAAGACCATAGCCGCTTCGTTCCAATTGGTAAACAAGCCAAAGGCCAGTTGACTAGAAACTGGCAAAAGTCTGGCTGCCAAAAATAAAGGATGTAAAATAATCAAAGTAAAAGATAAGGTGCCAAACCAACGGTGAAGATTGATCACTTTTGGTAAACCATAAAAAAGTTTATCTAGCCAGACAAAACGAGAAGAAAGTAATAAGGCTAAAGAAAAAATCGATAAGCCCACCAGACCAGTTAATTTGCCCAAAGTAGAAAATAACACTGGCCAAG
>CAYVXP010000117.1:1140-1852 GCA_964455165.1 uncultured Gammaproteobacteria bacterium | reverse complement strand
CTTCTAGTAAAATAATCTTGGCTTCTGGATAATCTTTTTCAAAATGCAGAATATTTTTAATATCTGCTCCGCGCCAGCTGTAAATATTTTGATCGATATCCCCCACCACACAAATATTTCGGCTTTTTTCAGCCAATAATTTAGTGATCATGTACTGCACCTGATTGGTATCCTGATATTCATCGACGTGGATATATGGCCACTTTTGCTGGTATTTTTGTAGGATTTCCGGCTTGTTTTTTAAAAGTTTATAAGTCTTTAGGAGTAAATCGTCAAAATCTAAGGCTTTTTCTTCCCTCAATTTTTTTTCATAGGCCGACCAGATTCGACCAACTAGTTCATTCTGATTAGTAGTACTAAAATCCTCTACTGTTTTCAGATTACTCTTTTCGCGAGAGATAATACTTAAATATTTGCCTGGTTCATGCTGTTTTGGATCCAAGCCAAGGTCACGAATAATATCGCGGACGGTTTTCTGGGAATCACTTTTGTCGAAAATAGAAAAGTGTCTCGTTAAACCGATTTCCCGAGCATTTTCTTTCAAAATATGGACCCCTAAAGCATGAAAAGTGCTCACAAAAGGCCTTTCACCCGTTGACGGCAGCATTAATCGCTCGCGCATCTCTTTGGCAGCCTTATTAGTAAAAGTAATCGCCAAAATACTCTGAGGGTCAATTCCGGTCTTGATTAAGTGCATTATCCGTGTCGTGAT
>CAYVXP010000117.1:0-1130 GCA_964455165.1 uncultured Gammaproteobacteria bacterium | reverse complement strand
CCAGCCAAGATCAAAAGAGGCCCGTTTTGGTATAAAACCGCCTCTTTTTGCTTGTCATTTAGACCTTTTAAATGTTCCATTCGGTTGATTATAACACAGATAAAGATATCCACAGGCTACCACTCAAATCGTTGATTTTTGGGTCCTTTTTTGCTATCCTGTCTAGGTAGGTAATTTTACTTGTTTTGTCCCGTCTTCCAGTCTTTTGACTGAATTTTCCGCCTCGACAATTACCTCGATTATGGATTCTACAAATAATATTCAAATAGTGGAGAACCGTTGGCTTTCGTTTTGGAAGTCTGTTTTTGTTTTTATACTCGTAGTTGCCTTTTTAATCACACCTTTCATCTCTCAGGCGAGCGTCCTTTCTTTTATTGGTGAAATGTTTTCGGGTCAAGAGGTTTCCGCCGAGACTGAAACCATTATCGAATCTAATTCTCAAACGATGCCATTATTGGTCGCGGCCAATACTCCAAATCCGACCGCCAGAATCGCCAGTGATATCACCGTGGTGGACGACGAGGCTTTGTTGGCCGAAGTTGGTCCTTCAAATACGGAACCAGAAAAAGCCAATGTTTCTAGTGATCAAATCAGTATTTATATCGTCAGAAGTGGCGACAACCTAGCTAAAATTGCCGAAATGTTTGACGTTTCAGTAAATACTATTCTTTGGGCGAACGATTTGGTCAAAGGCTCAGCGTTGAAGGCGGGACAAAGTCTAGTCATTTTGCCAATGTCTGGGGTCTTACACACCGTCGTTAAAGGAGACACTTTAAATACTATTGCTAAAAAATATACTGGCGACGTTGAAGAGATTGCCCTTTTTAATGATTTAAAAGTTTCTGATAAATTATTTGTCGGGCAGACTATTATGATTCCTGATGGTCAAGTTTCTTCTTCGATTAGACCTTCAACTGCTTCTAACCATGGAGCTACACCTTTAATTAAAGGCACCGACAAGGCTCCAGACTATAGTGGTTATTACCAGAAGCCCTTTGTTGGTGGTATAAAAACTCAAGGTTTGCACGGCTACAACGCTGTGGATTATGGTTTACCAGTTGGCACCCAGCTCTATGCCGCTGCCGCCGGTGAAGTAATACCCGCCTACCAACACCCGCTTTTTGCCGAGC
>CAYVXP010000116.1:0-1856 GCA_964455165.1 uncultured Gammaproteobacteria bacterium | reverse complement strand
ATGCAAAAACCATCGGCTTAAGCATGGCATTATCCAAAGTCTTTCGGCTATGAATGGTGCTATGCACCGATGGTCTTAGGGATGAGAATTTAGAAATGAGGATGTTTTAATCCTCAAAACTCACCTTGTGAAAAATAATAGCACAAATAGTTTTAAAAGTGAATAATCTCTCCGTTGTGGATAAAATTATTTTATGATTTTATCAATCAAGCCATAAGTTTTGGCTTCCTCTGGTGTCATGTAGTAGTCACGATCAGTATCTACTTCGATTTTTTTCAGAGGCTGTCCAGTGTGTTTGTGTAAGATCTGGTTGAGACTATCTTTTAGTTTCAAAATTTGTTCAGCTTTGATTTTGATGTCACTAGCTTGGCCTTGGGCGCCGCCCATGACTTGGTGGAGGAGTATCTCGGCGTTGGGCAAAGCAAATCTTTGACCCTTGGTGCCAGCGGTCAGCAACAAGGCGCCCATAGAGGCAGCTAGTCCCACAGCGATAGTAGAGACTGGACTTTTGACATGCTGCATTGTGTCATAGATGGCTAAGCCATCAGTGACTGAACCACCTGGTGAGTTGATATACATTTTGATGGGACGAGTATTGTCTTGAGCATCGAGGAAAAGTAGCTGGGCAATGATAAGATTGGCAACATGATCATCGATAGCGTCGCCTAAGAATATAATGCGATCTTTCAAGAGGCGAGAGTAGATATCATAGGCTCTTTCGCCACCTTGGACTTTTTCTATTACTGTAGGTATTAACATATTTTTATATTATATAACTCTTAACTTATTATTAACATAATCTAATTTGCCTGGCAAGGAAAAGCCAGCCGCTTTTTTGTGGCCACCGCCACCAAAAATTTGCGCTATTTTGGCTACATCAATCTCCGAAGTAGTGCGCAGTGAACCTTTAATAATATTATTTTTGGTTTCGGTCAGGACCAAAATTATTTTTCCTTCTTTCAAGATATGCAAAAAATTGGAAATGCCACCAATGGCTGATTCGTCAGTGTTGGTCTCGACCAAATCTGCTTGCGTCAAAAATGTAAACACTAAATTGTATTTATCGACTTTTTGTAAACGCTCGAGAGCTCGGCCCCAGAGGATGAGATGGTCGATGTTGTGACCACGGTTGGTGATTTGTAATAATTGATGCAAGTTGGCGCCTTGCTTAAACAATTCTGCGGCGATATTGAGTGAGGTGTAGCTGGTGGCAGGATTTTTGAAACCACCAGTATCAGTGATCAAGCCACAAGCTAGATTGGTCGCCATTTCTTGATCGATACTTGCTTGCCAGTCACTAAACAAACGATAGATGACCTCGGCCGTAGAGCAGGCTTCGGTCAGGACGATATTGATATCAGCGTATTCTGGGTTGGAGCTGTGATGATCGATGTTGATCAGCTTGTGAGTGGGCATGGCCTCTAGTAGATGCTGGCTAGCAGTCAGCTGTATAGTAGCGCAGTCCACAGCAATGACTAGATCAAATTTTTTGGTGAATAATAGATGGTCATTACTTACTAAATGACTGCCGGGTAAAAAAGTCAGGTAGTCAGGTATGGAGCTGTAGCAAAAAGATTGGACATCTTTGCCGATATTAACTAGATATTTGCGCAAAGCTAAATTTGACCCCAAGGTGTCGCCATCTGGTTTTTCGTGGGAAATAATTAATATTTTTTCAGCTCTCTTTATCTCCTGTAAGATTGCTTGGCTTAAGTCGTGGTAATTTAACATAGCCGAGTATTATAGCCTGAGATTGATGGTGAGTCAATATTACAATGCGGTCGTCGTCATTCTGTTCACAAAATCGTCATCCTGAATTTATTTCAGGATCTCCAATAGAAGAT
The DNA here is from genome assembly GCA_964455165.1 of uncultured Gammaproteobacteria bacterium. Classification (GTDB taxonomy): domain Bacteria; phylum Patescibacteriota; class Patescibacteriia; order UBA1558; family GWA2-36-10; genus CALMZN01. Next base: position 12 of record CAYVXP010000116.1, on the reverse strand, counting down.
TGCTTGGAGATG
>CAYVXP010000115.1:0-1863 GCA_964455165.1 uncultured Gammaproteobacteria bacterium | reverse complement strand
TATATTACGTCGACACCATAGGCACCATGAAAATAATTGATTAATAGATTAATTGAATAATTGATTTGTTAATATTCACCAATTAAACTATTATTCTATTAATCTAATATACTATATTGTCTGGTCTCCCCGCGAGGAATCGAACCTCGATCTAGAGCTTAGAAGGCTCCTATTCTATCCGTTGAACTACAGGGAGATAGGTAATTAATTGATTAATAGACTAATTGACTAATAGATTAATTGAATAATTGTTACTTTTTTAGATTTATCCTTGTTCCTTTTATTAAGCCATTTATCTCTCGAGGAAAATCTTCAATAATAACTTTTATATTATTATACTCTAAATCTTTAATTAAGCCACGCTGATGTGCTTTATCGAGCCAATCTATTGTTTCATAAAATGAACTTCTAGCATAATTGAAAAATAATATCTTATCTTTCTTATAATACCTGCTCCAACCCTCTGAAATATTACTAGAAATAGAATCTGCTGACCTAACCAATTGTTTACCAATGGTACTCTGGGCAAGTATATCCCACTCTTTCACTATTATCCAAACAATATTGGCTAATTCAAAACCAATCTTATAGCTTTTGTGATCTCTGTATTCCATAATCGCTTTTCTTGTGTCTATTAATTATATAAACAATTAACCTATTACCCTATTAATCTATTATACTATTAATAAAAACACCGCCAAGTATAACAAAAAAAAGCTAATCGGTCAATGGTAAAACTTGCTAAAATATGCTAAAGTTTACTTAGTAAAATAGTGCAAAATAAAGAAAAAATCTATGGAAAAAAAATCAACAATTTATTTGGGCGCTGATCATGCTGGTTTTAGATTAAAAACCGCTATCAAAAAACATCTCGAAGAACAAGGCCTACACTACAAAGATTTAGGTGATGACAAACTAGTAGCTGATGATGACTACCCTGATTATGCCAACAAAGTAGCCAAAGCAGTGGCTACACACAAAGATCATTTTGGCATCTTGGTTTGCGGATCTGGTCATGGTATGTCCATAGCTGCCAATCGCCACAAAAAAATCCGCGCTATCCTGGGCTTTTCAGCTGAGGCGGCCATAGTCGCTCGCCATGATAGTGACAGCAATGTCCTGTGCTTGGCTGGTCGCTTCTTAAATACTGATCACGCTCTCAATATCGTTGATCACTTCCTCAAGACTCCCTTCTCTGGAGAAGAAAGACATACAAGAAGAATAAAAAAACTAAGTTAATGAAAATAGTACCGGCTATCCTAGCCAAAAATAAAAAAGAATTCCTGAAACAATGGCAAAAAGTTGCCCCTTTTTTTAGCTACCTGCAAATTGATATCATGGATGGTAAGTTTGTGAAAAACAAAACGGGCATCAAACCAAATGACATAAAAAAAATTATTACCAAACATGATTTAGAAATACATTTAATGGTCAATGATGTGTCAAAATATATCACTCTCTGGGAAACGCTGCCTAATGTCAAAAAAATAATCTGGCACTATGAGGCAGTCCAAGATATTGAGTCTATCCTCTGTCTCAATGATTATCTAAAAAAAGGAAAAATAAAAACAGGGCTAGCGATCAACCCAGAAACTCACCCGAGTCAAATAATTAAAGTAGCTAAATATTTTGACACTATCCAAATCATGGGTGTCAATCCGGGAGCCCAAGGAAAAATCTTTCACTCAAATAGCCTTAATAAAATAAAAATCCTTAAGAAAAAATACCCCAAACAAAAAATCGCCATTGATGGCGGAGTGGATGCTAAAAATTTCTTAAGCCTCAAGAAAGCCGGCGCCGACATCATCATTCTTGGTCACTATCTCCAAAAATCATCGGACATCAAACAAGCTCTGAAAAACT
>CAYVXP010000114.1:1212-1907 GCA_964455165.1 uncultured Gammaproteobacteria bacterium | reverse complement strand
AGCTTCATGCTGAGGAAGATAAAAAGAAAAAAGAAGTGATTGAAACCAAGAATCATGCTGATCAAATTATTTTTTCTACTGAAAAATTCCTTAAAGATATGAAGGATAAGATTAAAGATGAGGAAGCTAAAAATTTGACTGAAAAACTTGATGCTTTAAAGAAAGCTAAAGAATCTGATGATATAGAGTCTTTAAAAACAGCTATCGAAGAATTAGAGAAACATGTCCAAGTTGTTGGCGCTGCTATGTATCAGGCAGCAGCTGCTCAAGAACAAGCAGCTCCTACTGAAGAAAAAAAAGAAGAGCCAGTAGAAGGTGATTTTAAAGAAGTGAACGATCAAGATAAAAAATAATAAATGGCCAAAGACTACTATAAAATATTAGGAGTCGAGCGCAATGCTTCGGAAGCTGATATCAAAAAAGCTTTCCGAAAATTGGCCCACGAACACCATCCCGACAAAAGTAGTGGTAACGCCGAGAAGTTTAAAGAAATAAACGAGGCTTACCAAGTGCTCAATCATAAAGAAAAAAGGGCACAGTACGATCAATTTGGTAGCACTTTTGAAAATGGTGGTGGCTTCAATCAAGGCCCTTTTCAAGGCGGTGGTTTTGATTTTAGTGGTTTCCAAAATGCTGGTGCTCAAGGTGCTAACTTTGATTTTGCGATACAACACCGTGCCCAATATCAGCGCCCA
>CAYVXP010000114.1:0-1202 GCA_964455165.1 uncultured Gammaproteobacteria bacterium | reverse complement strand
AGGCCCCTTCCAAGGACGCGGGGGTTTTGATTTTGGTGGTTTTGACTTTAGTCAGGCCCAACAAGGTGGTGCCAATTTTGATTTTGATATTGGTGATATTTTTAGCAGTTTTTTTGGTGGCTCTGCCCAAGGTAGAGCGCAACGTCGTCGTGGCTCTGATATTCAAATGGATCTAGAGATTACTTTGAAAGAAGCTGCTTTTGGTGTGACCAAAGATATCAGGATCAGGAAAAAAGATCTTTGTCAGGATTGTCAGGGTACTGGCGCCAAAGATGGTAAATCATTTAGCTCTTGTCAGCAGTGCAATGGCTCTGGTCAGATTTCGACTACTATCTTGGGGCAATTCCGCACTCAGACAGTCTGTCCTAGCTGCCAAGGTGCTGGTCAGGTGATCAAAGAAAAATGCTCACACTGCGGGGCTACTGGCAACATCTCAAAAGAGGTGAGTTTGAAAGTAGATATTCCAGCCGGTATTGATGATGGTCAATCTATCAAGTTGTCCGGTCAAGGTAATAGTGGTCCAAACAAAGCACCAGCTGGCGATTTGTATATTGCTATTCACGTCACACCAAACAAAGACTTTGAACGCCAAGGTTTTGATTTGATTAGTGAACAAAGAATACCGTTTGCTATCGCTACTCTAGGTGGCGATGTCAATATCAAAACAATTGACGGCGAAGTAAAATTAAAAATTCCTAGTGGCACACCCAGTGGCAAGCAATTTATTTTACGAGGCAAAGGTTTGACTAGGTTGGATTCTAAGAATAGAGGAGATCAAATAGTGATTGTCCAAGTTTTTGTGCCAACTAAAATTAGTAAAAAACAAAAACAACTTATTGAGGAACTGCAAAAAGAATTAGAAAAAGATAATAAACATTGGTAGTAGCTTTATTAATTCAGGTAGATTATTTTAAACACAATGAATTTAGACAAATTATACAAAGTCTTGAGCGATCAACAAAAATATCGAGTCAAGCAATGCCAAGAAGCTATTTTTAATAATTTTTTGGATAGTTGGTCTCAAGCTTCCAATTTGCCAAAATCATTGGTGGAAAAATTGAACGCCGAATGTCCACTAGATATTGAGGCTCAGATATTTGCCTCCAAAGATAACAAAACTACCAAAGCTTTGTTGACCCTAGAAGATGGCCTGCAAATAGAAACAGTTTTGTTAGCTCACCGTGATGGTCGCCACACAGTCT
>CAYVXP010000113.1:0-1969 GCA_964455165.1 uncultured Gammaproteobacteria bacterium | reverse complement strand
GCCATTTTATTTTTGCCTGTACGTTTGGCATTGGCTTCCATGATTTCTGATAGCTTACTCTGAGCCTTGGCATCGATAGTCAGCACAATATCGTGCCCAGGTGTAGGCTCGACATAAGAAATTAAATTCTTTTCATTGAATAAAGCATCTACCTCGGCTTGTTTTTTACCATTTATACCTTTTAGTTCTTTTTCATAAATAGCCTCAATACCAGTACGACCAATTCTATCATTGTAGTTGTATTCCTCATTATCAGACATATCCTTCTCATTGGCTATACCTAGATAACCCAAAATATGAGAAAACTGCCCACTAGATAAATACTGTCTCCTCGGCTCATAGGATACACGCAAAGCTGGATATTTGTCAGTCTGCACCATCAAAGCAATAGCCTGCTCGTAGGGCACATTTTCATATATCAAAATCTTCTCACCCTTGGCTGCTGACTCAAGTCTTTTTTGAAAATCACCAGGAGCTAGAGACATTCTTTTTTCCACTAAGGCAATAATCTCCGCCTGCTGATCTGGTGTTTTTTCCCAAATTGTCCTATCTACATACAAGAAAAAATAAGATATATTCCTCACCAATAAATTACCAAAACGATCATAAATCAAACCACGATTGGCAGTGATGATATCGGTCCTGATCCTATTACCTTCAGCTATATCACGATAATGCGTACCTCTGATGATTTGTAGATATGAAGCCCTGACTAACAAAATACCAATAAAAACAAAAAAAATAATTAAAGTTTTTTTTATTTTTTCATCACTGACTACTTTGCCTAAATTTTGACTACGTGAAACAAACTCAAAATTCAAATAATCGCCAACTTTCTTATCAACAAAAAAATCCTTAACTTTAGAATCTTTGACTTCGCCTTCTTGGATTTTAAAAGGATTGTTTTTCATGCTTTTTTACCCAAAAATTAAAGTGCCAAACATGCATAAAAATAAGTAAAGCCATATTGATCATCACGCCTTTGAAAATGGATTTTAGCTGGTAGCTCTCAATATAGTATGTACTGATCTCAAAAACACTGTGCCCCAAGAAAACTAATAACCAATAAAAAACAAATGAAAAAATACTTAACCACAAAACAGTAAAAATATTTTTGGAAGTAAAGGTTGTGAGTTGTAGATTTTTTAAAATAAAAATAATAGAGATAAAAGAAATAGTATGAAAACCAAATAAAGCGGAAGTAGAATCCAACATGATGCCAGCCCCAAAAGCAAAAACGTAAGCCAACCAAAGATCAGGAATATTAAAATAAATCAGGAGTAAGCTGATTAAAAAAGGTTGTATGTACTGCCAACCATTACCATAAAAATTTAAAACTAGATGAAAATACAGTGATATTAAAAATAACACCAATGAAGTAATGTATTTCATATTATTTTATTACCGCAACTACGGTCAAAGTATTCAAATCAATAATCGGCTCCACAGTAGATATTTTGAAAAGCTCTTCTTCTTTGGCTGTCACTTCACCAATACGTCCGATTACTAAACCACCCTTGATATCAGGATTGAAATCAGAGGTATAAACTAAATCATTTTTCTTTATCTCCTGTGACTGTGGTATGTAGCTCAGACTCATGCCTAGACCAAAAGAGCCAGACAAGACTCCAGACACCGCCTGCTGATCACCGACGCGGACGGCAATTTTACTAGCATTATCAATCACTAGTCTGACGACTGCTGAGTCAGAGTTGACTGCTGACACCTTGCCAATCAAAATACCATTGTTGACTACTACTGCCTGCCCAAAACTAACACCTTTATTGGAGCCAGCGCTAATCAGCAACAAATTTTTATTGATTGGATCACGACTCAAAATATTAGCTACTTCAAAATTAAATTTATTTTGATCACGAAAATTTAATAAACTTCTCAATTGTTCATTTTCAGATTTCAAAGCTTGTAGCTTACCATTGTCTACCAAAAGTTTTTGATAATCTTGTTGTAG
>CAYVXP010000112.1:0-1986 GCA_964455165.1 uncultured Gammaproteobacteria bacterium | reverse complement strand
AAAAATTGAGTCAACTAGCCGACATCTATATCAATGACGCTTTTGGTAATATTCATCGCTCTGATTCATCGATGCAGGCTATCACCTATCATCTGCCGAGCTACGCTGGATTTTTGTTACAAGAGGAAATAAAAAATTTATCAAACATTTTAGCGACTCGCCAAGGTTTGATGGTGATACTGGGTGGAGCCAAGATCTCTAGTAAGATTGGTTTATTAAAAAAGTTTAATAAAATTGCTGATCATATTTTGATTGGTGGGGCTATGGCTAGTACTTTTTTGGCCAGCCAGGGTCACGAAGTAGGTAATTCTATTATTGATAAAGATTACATACTATCAGCCAAAAAATTAGTGTCCAAAAAAATGCTTTTACCACAAGATGTAGTGGTAGCAACTAGCCTAGAGGCTAAGATTAGCCAAAATGTAGCTGTGGATAAAGTAGCAAAAAATGCCTATATTCTAGATCTCGGACCACAGACCATAAAGTATTATTTGCAGACTTTAAAAAAGGCTAAATTGATTGTTTGGAATGGACCATTGGGATATTTTGAAAATAAATTATTTATCAAAAGCTCCAAAGATCTGCTGACAGCTGTTTTGAAAACAAAAGCTAAAACTATCATTGGTGGTGGTGAGACAGTAGAGTTGTTGAAAAAATTACATTTAGAAAAAAAGGCCACTTTTGTTTCTACTGGTGGTGGAGCGATGCTAGAGTTTTTGGAAGGTAAAAAGTTACCCACTCTAGAAAGATTGAGAGTAAAATAAATGCCGTTGAAAATAAAAAAAATATTAGCAACTGAGATTCTGGATTCACGAGGCAATCCGACTTTGCAAGTGGAAGTGAGTTTGAGCAACGGAATGATAGATATGGCCTCGGTGCCTTCTGGTGCCTCGACAGGGCGCTTTGAGGCTTTTGAGCTACGTGACAATGATGCTAGTAGATATGCTGGACTAGGTGTCAAAAAAGCCATAGACAATGTCAATAATATAATCGCCAAAGAATTAGCCGGCCTAGAAGTGACCGAGCAAAAAAAAATCGATGAATTGATGATCAAACTCGATGGTACCAAGAATAAAAGTAAACTAGGAGCCAATGCTATCCTTGGAGTATCACTAGCTTGCGCTCATGTGGCTGCCAAAGCTAACGCTCAGCCTTTGTACAAATATTTGCGTCAACTTTATGATCATAGGCTGACTAGCTGGTCGCTACCAACGCCAGTGGTCAATGTCATCAATGGTGGTAAACATGGTAGTACTAATATAAATATCCAAGAGTTTTGGATCGTGCCATATGCGGCGCCAACTTTTGCTGAAAAATTAAGACAAGCTTCGGAGATTTTTCATAAACTCGGTGATTTACTGACTTCTTTGAAGCTAGACACTGATCTAGGTAATGAAGGTGGCTACTCTCCACACGTGCAGTCTCATCGACAAGTTTTTGATCTTTTGCATCAGGCTATCGAATCGGCTGGCTATCAGTCTGGTCAGGATATTTTATTAGGCATCGATGCTGGTGCCTCGGTATTTCATGATGATGTAAAAAATATTTATAGATTAGCCTTGGAAAATGCGGAATTTGATGCTACGGAGCTGACGGAATATTATTTACACTTGATGCAGGCTTATGATTTGCGTTTTTTGGAAGATCCTTTTGCTGAAGAGGATTGGTCAGCTTGGAAGCATTTTACCAAAGATGATTTTGTAAAAAATAATAAAGTAAAAATTATTGGCGATGATTTGTTTGTGACCAATACTGAGCGCTTGCAAAAAGGTATTGATATGGGTGCAGCGAATACTATTTTAATCAAACCAAATCAAATTGGCACACTCACTGAGACCTTGGCGGCTATCACTATGGCTAAGCAAAATAATTATCAAGTAGTGATTTCGCATCGCAGTGGTGAGACCAATGATACGACTATCGCTGATCTGGCAGTGGCGGTCAATGCTGACTACATCAAAACTGGCTCGACTGCTCGTGGTGAGC
>CAYVXP010000111.1:0-2004 GCA_964455165.1 uncultured Gammaproteobacteria bacterium | reverse complement strand
GCTGATCAAGCTATTGAATCCGGTCAAGCTGATCAAGCTATTGAATCCGGTCAAGTAGTAGAGGTCCATCCTATGACTGATTTGGATTTTGCTTTAGCTAGTAGTGTTTATAGTCAAGACGCTATTGCTATCATTAGTAATTTTGAAAAAAGCGAAACCAGTGTTTGGCAAGGAGGCGGAGTGCTTGATGAAAAAATATATTTTGAAGGTGTCAGGAGTATGGGTCTGATCAGTACAGATCGAAAGGCGGTGACTGTTACTTTGGAAAAAAATTTAGATTTGACTAATATGAAGCAGATAGAGTTTATGCTTCATGTTACTGATGCTGATGCTTTTGAAACAGCGATTATTGATTTTGGGGATTTAGATTTAAAGAGTTATTATCGTTATTCTTTGACCAATTTAAAAAATGGTTGGAATTTGGTTCAGATTCCCAAAGAGAAATTTATTTTTGCTAAAGCCAAAGATAGTACTTTTGATTGGCTCAGTGTAGCCAAAGTCAGATTTTATGCGCTCTCTCGTCCGGGTTCTATTTTTTTAGCTAGACTAGACGCGCTAAAGAGTATTAATAATCTTGATTTTACCAATCAATGGCGAGCTTTGAATCCTAGTATGTTTTTTAGCTTAGCTGATCAAGCAGGCAAACCAGTGCTTTTGGCACGTAATATTGGTGCTACTGTAGCCACCCTCAAAGATATAGAAAACATCAATGACTTTATTTTTTCGGCTACTGTTTCGCCTCAATCAGCTGGTCGCTCAGGGCTTTTTATTCGCGGTGATTATAACAATACTTATGGTTATTATTTATTAATCGGTGGTGAAAAGAAAAGTAATTGGCAGATTTTGAAAAAAAATAAAGCTGGTTGGCCAGCAAAAGAACAGATTATCGAAGGATCCTTACCAAATATGACCTTTGCTCGTGACAAGCAGTATTGGCTCAGGGCCGAGACTAGTGCTGATTTGATTCAATTTTATCTTTCTGCTGATGGTCAAAAATACGAAAAATTGGGTGAGTTAGCTGACAGTGAGTTTAGAGGTGGTGGTATTGGTATTGTAGTACTGGATAGTGCTCAAAGTCTTTTTGATGATTTTCAATTTAAAACTAAATAATAAATAATAAAAAATAAACATTTTGATTTAAATTTTTATGGTTAAATTTTTTTGGCGTGTTATCAATAAAATTAATGATGACTTCAGGCAACATTTAGTCAAAACCGGTATTGCTATTTCAATTTTAGTTACGGTCTATTTGCTTTCGGGGGATATATTTTTGTCTTTTATTATTGGTTCTACTTTAGCTATTTTATTATTAGGTTGGGATAGCCGTGTGTTTGTGGCTTTAGGTTTGATTTTTTTGATCTCTTGTCCTTTTCTATTGGCTTTTGAAAAAAAATCTTTAGCTGAAGATATGGCTGTTTATGCTTATTATATGTTGGCTCTAGGTGTCATAGTCCAGATTATTCAGCACTTCAAGGAAGAGCTTTTTTCCAAAAATAAGGTCAAAAAATCACCAGATAATAACCCTGGGGGAATAGGTCGCCAGAAATCAATCTTAGTTTTTGGTGGAGTAATAGCTGGTGTATTGCTGATTATTTTCGTATTTGGTTTATATTTTTTAAATTTAAAAATAGATAAAAAATTTAAAGCCAATGAACAATCTTTAGATGATTTATTGGATAGTCGCTGGGAAGCACTGCTTTTGAGCAAGGGAAAAGTAAATCCCGAACAACTAGCAAGCACTACCGCTGTTTTGGAAAATACGGAAGCTACTTGGGATAGTGCTCAAATATTGATCAAGTATACTAGTGGGCAATTGACTTTGGCAGAAAATTTAGCTGAAAAATTTAGGAAAATAGGTGTTACCAAGGTTGATATTAGACAAGTTGATGATGCGCCTAGTCAAGATACTAGCCTGCAGTATTGCGGTGCTTGTGCCAACATCGTTGTTGAATTATTAGCTATTTTAGAAAACTCGAGTGATTTAGTTAGTCAGGAAGATCAGGG
>CAYVXP010000110.1:0-2016 GCA_964455165.1 uncultured Gammaproteobacteria bacterium | reverse complement strand
TCCTGCAGGAAGACAAGGCTGCGGAGCTTGCGCACCGTATCAATGCCTTCATCGATCAGACTGATGTCTATATGAAGGCCCTGGGCTACACTGACCATGGACGAAGGCACCTCAATATAGTCAGCGAACGCGCTCAAAAAATAGCTCGCCATCTGAAGCTGTCAACCAGAGATCAGGAGCTAGCTGCTATTTCCGGCTGGTGTCATGATATGGGTAATTTTTTGGGACGCACTCAGCACCACTACTGGGGAGCCATGCTATTTTCTCAGTGCTTCATCAACGAAGAGCAAGATACGCTAGCAGTCAGTAAGATCATGCAGGCTATCACCTCTCATGACAAGGATGACTTAAAAATTGTCGACAAGATTACCGCTTGCTTGATCATTGCTGACAAGTCTGACGTCCATCGCACTAGAGTTGTGAGTAAGGACAAGAAAAAAATCCAATCAGATATTCATGATCGCGTAAACTACGCAGTGACTGACAGTAAACTATTTGTTGATGACAAAAAAAAGACCATAACTTTGGTCTTGAAACTAGATACTAGTTTTACTGATATTCTAGACTATTTTACTATCTTTGTAGAGCGTATGACTTATTGCCAAAAAGCCGCTGACTTTCTCAAATACGAATTCAAGCTCAAAATAAATAATATTACCTTAGCGTAAATACCAAACCGACCTTGCCGCCAGTGGCGGCATTTTTGTTTTCATCCCAATCAGCCAAAGAGTACATCAGATTATCTTGAGTGTAGATAAAATCTGCTCCCAGTCTAGTACCGGGATCATTGGTAATAAATTTGTCACCAGTAAAACCCTTGATCACTAGCATGTGATAGACTGGTCCGCCATTAGTAAAGTTTGGATTAGCTAATTTCTTGCCATCAGCTGACACAATCACTGGTCTGCCCTGTCTCAATAAATCTTTTATTTTTTCCACCGTCAAATTATTCACTATTTCTGTTTTTTGATTGTACATAGCCAAGGCTAAATCAGCTTCTTTGGCGATCGGTAACTCTGGATGCACACCCCAAGTCTTTACTTGCCAAGCTACCATGTCTACTATTATTTTTTCCACTGCCAGTTTGTCTGGCATTTTTTTATTTTCATAATAATACTCGACCATGATGAGACTAGCTTCCTCGCAAGCATTTTGAAATGGCTCAGCCCAGTTAGCGGTCGGTGCCTGTGAAGTGAATGGCACGGCTAAATTTATAGCTGCTAAATTTTCCGCTGGTTTTACTACTGGCTCTTTGGGTGGGACTGTCGTTACTGTGGTGGTTGGATTATTTTTTGGTGGAGTACTAGTAGGATTTTTATCTGTGACAATTATATTTTCATTAGCTTTGATATCTTCATATGTCTGAGCTTTGGGTAGTTCAATATTCTTCTTAGCTGATTTTGCATAAGCAAAATAATAGTAGCTAAATCCTGCTACTAACAATATTGCCAATAAAATGTATATTTTTTGCTTCATAAAATCATCATAACAGCTTTAGCTCTTATTTACAATCAAGCTAAGTCATCATAAAAGAAAGAACCGAGAGTCTGATGACTTCGGTCCTTGTGTGTGCTCTAGCGACCATCCATATGTTGGATAGTTGGCTAGAAGGTAGGTGTTGAACTGCCGTAGTTCGCTAAACCATCGTTGACAATGGTCAGAATAGTGGTGATCAAATTGATCAGCAGTTCGTAAATCCCGGGTGCGAAAATCTTGAATAAGATAAGCAAGAAAACAAGTTGGAAAAAAGCGCCAATTGCTCTAAACATATGTTTGCTTATTAACTTCAAGGCCTTAAAGAAGAACTCGAGGACTACGACTATCGTCCCTCTTTGGCTATGAAGCCTATTCAAGTTCTCTCCAGGCAGCTTTGTTCAAAAACCCTTTAAATAAGGCTGGCTGGAGAGAAATTCGCTTTGTAAGGTACTTTTTACCCCTCTTATATATAAAGACGGCTAAGAATAGCCAAAATTACAGTTCGGTCCATATTTTATTGCGGTATTGGAGGGCCTCTAG
>CAYVXP010000109.1:0-2028 GCA_964455165.1 uncultured Gammaproteobacteria bacterium | reverse complement strand
GTCAAAGCCGGATTTCTCACGGCTTTCAATAACCAAATGGGAGGCCAAGAAATTCATCCCTGTACCTATCGATGAGATGATTTTGGATCACAATATTTTGACTAAAAAGAAAAAACCAACAACGAATGCCAATCCAACAGCCGGTATTGATCTGATGAAAAATCAAAGCTCAGCCAAGAAAGATGATGATAAAAATTATCGTATTTTACTGACAGCAGCGCCCAAAAATCTAGTGGCTCGCTATGTTGATATTTTCAAAAAAGCTAAACTGAATTTATTGAGTCTAGAGACCGAAGCTTTGGCCCTATCTCGTTCACTGATTGGCAATGATCCATCGACTATCATGATAGTCGATATCGGTGCTAGTAATTCTGACATTTGTATTATCGAAGAGGGCGTACCGGTATTGAATCGCGGTATTGATACTGGTGGTGAGTCGATCACCAAGTCCATTATGAATAGTTTGAATATCAATCAAGATCGTGCTGAGCAATTCAAAAGAGATTTTGGTCTGTCTTCTGGTAATACACAAAACATACCAGAAGTGATCGAAAAATCTTTGACACCAGTGATCAATGAAATAAAATTTATTTTTGATAGCTATCAAAGATTGGGTAATACTATGATTGATAAGATTGTTTTGACTGGCGGCAGTGCCTTTTTACCAAATTTACCACAGTATTTGAACACGATGTTGAATTTGCCAGTGGTGATCGCTGATCCTTGGGACAGGGTGATATATCCTTTGGATTTGAAGCCAGTTTTACAAGAGATTGGTCCACGTATGTCCGTGGCTATTGGCCTGAGTATGCGTGATATATAATTTTTTTCAATGGACGATAAGAAAATAAATTTATTACCAGATAATCTACGCTTTAAAGAAGATAAATCCAAGCGTTCTGCTTTGAGTTTTAATCCAGATTTCAAAAAACCTGGCAAAAAAGAAAAAGCGCATAGCTACAAGCCCAGTGGTAGTCAAGTCTCTCTGTGGTCAAAAATTTTTAAGCGTGAGCAGAAGCCAAAAGTTGCAGCTCCGGTAGCCCCAAAAACTTTGGGTAGTACAATCAGCTACAATGATGAAAATAAACTAGCCCCAGAAACAAAAGTTGCTCCAGTAGAAATGCATATGCCAGCCTCGATGGCAGTAAAAGTAGAGGAGCATATTCAAGATTTTGTGCCAGCGCAAGCCAAGGTAGCTGCAGCAAAAGGTCCTTCTTTCTGGTCAAAATTTGCTAGAAAACCAAAAGCAAAAGTACAAAAAACAGCTAGCTCGGCCCTGAGTAATGGTTTGAAATATAACGGCAATGGAAATGGTAATAATGCTATACATCAGCCAGAGGGCAAGCCAGATATCACAATTCTTCAAGAGCTAAACAAGCAAGCTGAAGAAACAAATAATTTTAGTCCAAAAAAAATAAGTGATCAGGTAAGTGCAGTAGTCAAAGAAAAACCTAAAGCCATAGTAGAACAAAAACCAAGACCAATACCTTCTTATGCTCTAGAGGAGTCAAAAGTAGCTAAAGTCAAAGGTCCATCTTGGTGGTCAAAATTTTTGGCTTTGTTTCAATCAAAACCAAGAGCGCAAAAAATAAAAACTTCAGCCTTGAATAATGGCTTACAATACAATGGTAATAGCGAGACTAGTGAGCCAAAAAAACAACCAGACTTAAAGACTTTTCGTGAATTAAATAAACAAGTTGAAGATATTTATAGTTTTAATTTACCTAAAGAAAAAACAAATAATCAAACAAACGAGGTGACTAAGCCAGAAACAAATTTTGATTTGACAAAAACAATTAGCGAAGAAATTAATTTGGCACCACTCAAACCTATCACTCCTGAGCCAGAGCCAATAAAATTGGAAGAAGAAAAAATCAGCAATGATTTTAGTATGCCGGAGTATGCACCAAAAGTTGAGAAGCAGGAAATGTCTATGGCCAAAGATATCAATATAGACAATCCCAAGCCAAGAGTGACCGGACCGCAGTTTCATATGCCAGAGGCCAATGAAAGAACTTCTCTACTCAA
>CAYVXP010000108.1:0-2052 GCA_964455165.1 uncultured Gammaproteobacteria bacterium | reverse complement strand
AGTTTTTCTGCTTCGATTATTTGAGCATAAAAAGGAGTGATGATGATAACCTCCTGACCCAAGCGGTGCAAGGCTTTGGGTAGAGATCTAGACACGTCGGCCAGCCCACCAGTCTTGGAGTATGGGTGAACCTCAGCAGAAATAGAAACAATTTTTAATTTTTTCATTATTTCTTAAGTAGGGTATTAAATGAAGCGCCAGCAATGGCGATGGCTAGAGCATCAGCTGCATCGTCTGGCTTCGGCACCGCTGATAGTCGCAAGAGGTTTTTGACCATCAGACCCACCTGCCTCTTACTGGCCTGACCAGTGGAGGCAATGGCTTGCTTGATTTGCAATGGTGTCAATTCTAATAAATTTACTTTTTGCTCAACAATGGCTAGCAATAATACTCCTCTGGCCTGACTGACATCAATAGCTGTCTTGGTGTTTTTAGCAAAAAAAAGTTTTTCTACTACCACCAAATCTGGCTGATACTCTATCACTAGTTGACTGGCCTCTTGGTATATCTCCAACAATCTCTCGGAAAAATTTTTACCGGCCTGAGTTTTGATGCTGCCACAAGTAAGGTATTGTAGTTTATTATCTTCACGACAAACGACGCCAAAACCAGTATCAGCTAAGCCGGGGTCAAATCCTAAAATAGTTAATTTTTTGGACATGCTTTAAATATCAGCATTGATGTGAATGTTGTTGACATCATCCATTTCATCAAGCTCATCCAATAGTTTTATCAGTCTTTCGCTATCTTTTACTTCTACTTTATTTTTGGGAACATACACTATCTCGGAAGAGCTGATTTCAAAACCATTAGCTTGTAAACTATTTTTTATCTTCTCTAGATCATTTATCTCTGTCAGTAGCTTGACCACATCATCGCTGATGACATCTACTACACCCATTTCGATGACCTGTAATTCTTCTTGCTCGTTTAATTTATCTTTGCGCAAAGTGATTTCACCTCTAATATCAAACATCCACAGTACGCTACCACTACCAGCCAAACTGCCATCATACTTGGTCAATACTTGTTTGAGATTAGCTACTGATCTATTTTTATTATCTGTAATAGCCTCGATCAAAATAGCCACACCCTCTGGTCCGTAGGCTTCGTACAATAGATTTTCTATATTGTTTTCTCCGCCGACACCAGTGGCTCTTTTGACTGCCCGCTCAATATTGTCCTTGGGCATATTAAAATCCCTAGCCTTGTCTATAGCAATGCGCAATTTAAAATTGGTGTCTGGATCGACACCGCCTCTGGCGGCTATGGTTATATTCTTTGATAACTTAGTAAAAAGATTGCCACGTTTAGCGTCAACAGCTGACTTTGCCCTCTTGGTTGTTGCCCACTTGGAATGTCCACTCATAGGAAAATATAGTATTAATTTATGTAGGTATCTTAACAATATTAAAGTAAAAAATCAACCATTTTTACTTATGCACTTGACTTAGTTTTTAGATAATAATAAACTAGGAACAGATACAGATTCCTTCCTCACTGTGGGCCATCACATGCCCAAACCCAATATCTCCGCGCCCATGCCTGGCGGAGATATTTTTATTATCGACGCCCTGTCTTCGACTCCGAGGTCTGGCGACATCGTCGCTCAGACTCGAAGAGAGCACGGTCGAATGGACGGAGATATTTTTATTTTTATATAAAATCTTTACTTGCTAAATTCTATTTTACCAAAAACCTTTTCTCTCTCAAAAGATAGCTCTAGATTGCTCAGGCCACCAATTACGTTTTTACCCTTGTAGTGATAAATTTCAAAAGAATCTACGTTTTTATTTAAATAATAATAAACAGAAATTGTCTGTCCGATTTTGTTTTTTTCTAAAGAATACAAGCCGTAATCAAATGGCGTTTCCCAATATTGACCGCCCTGATAAAACCTTACTAAATAAAAATTGGAGTCCAGTTTATTATACGTTATTTTTAATGTTTGCAAATCTGCCGACTGATTCAATGACCACTCTTTTACCATGTTGCTATTTGTATTGTCCTGCGACATTATTTCTATGTAGGGCAAGCTTTTTGCTGGTGTTT
>CAYVXP010000107.1:0-2159 GCA_964455165.1 uncultured Gammaproteobacteria bacterium | reverse complement strand
ACTGACAGCTAAATAACTTCTTGATCCACTGACTTTTCCAAACTCTTTATAATTATTGTCATCGGCTACCTCTGATTGATCAACTAGTGTGGACATGAGATCTACCCAATTGGCTGGATTTTCACCACCATCAGGACTACGGAATATACCGGCTGACTGAGTCACTACATAAAGTATTTTGCTATCTACGTGATTTTGGATGATGATACTGACAATCGGATTGTTAAAACGATTGATAGAATCCCAAGTCACACCGCCATCAAAACTACGAATCAAATTACCCTCACTAGTACCACCATAAATTATTTTAGGATTGTCTTTACGGATAGCCAGAGCAGTGACTATGATCTTTGGTCTAGCTTCAAAATATACCGGTGCCCAAGTACGACCACAATCCTTGGTAATGTGAATATAATTATTCGTAGCAGCATAGATAGTACATTTATTGGTCCCTGGATCAGGACTGACGGCTATGGCATTGACCGAGCCCTTGTCTGTCAGGGTCTGCAACCAAGCTTGGCCATAATTATAGGTAAAATACATACCTTCATTTTGCGAACCAATGTACAAAGCTGCTGGATCATTTGGGTCCAAAGCATAAGATACTATAGAAGCGGTATCCAAAGTCCTTACTTTACCACCAGTAGCATAAACATCGGCTACTTTTTGCCAATTCAAAATATTGGCTTGGACTGAAAATTCTCCCGTACGGAAAACACCACCCTTGTAAATTACTGGCTGAGCAGCTTTTTTGCTAGAAGAGCTAGTAGGAATAATAGTACAGCCAGAAAGAACAAATAGCAGTAAAAGAAAGCTAAATGATTTAATTAAAGTTTTTTTGTTTTTCATATTTTTACTTTAGATTTAAAAAAATATTTTCCCACAAAAGTTGTGGGTTAACATTATTATTTAATTTTTGTTTATAATCATTGAGACGAACTAAATTGCTCAATAATTGCTCAGAAGAATAACTAGAAGAAATATTATTGAGCTCGGCCTGAAAAACTTCATTGACAATCGGCTTGTCTAGCTTGATCCACAATAAATCGCGCATCATCACCTCTAGATAATCAATATACGGCCTAGTATTTTGACCCAAATCAGAAACTCTAGCTTCGGGATTTTCTTTTTTAAGTTGTGCAAACCATTTTTCAATACTCTGCATGATATTGAAAGTATTACTAGACAATAAAGATAAAATAAAATTACAACTTTTTTTCCAAGGCTCTAGATTTTCTTGCATGAGCTGTAGGGCTAGACCAGGTTTACCAAAAGATAAATTGATAATAGTCTGCTTTTCTTGCTCATTGAAATCAGTGCTAGTCATCCACTGCTCCATCTCACTTCTCCTCAAAGCCTGAAACTTCAAGAGCTGACAACGGGAAATCACCGTCGCTGGCAATAAATTGATATTATCTGATATTAAAATGATATAAGTATTGGCTGGTGGCTCTTCGATAGTCTTGAGTAAGGCATTGGCTCCAAAAATATTTATTTTTTCTACATTGTAGATAATGGCAACTTTTTTATGACCATAGATACCAGTCATTTGCAGACTGTGCATGAATTCACGCACATTATCGACTGATAGCTCTTGCTCGTCTTTGCCTAGAGTATATAGATCCAAATATGAGCCTTTGGACACTAGGCGACAAGCCTGACACTGACCACAAGGCTTTTTCTCGGTACTAGTACAAAAAATACTACGACTAAAGTAGTCGGCAATCATTTTTTTACCCAAACCACGGGATCCATAAAACAAATAAGCGTGAGCTAGCTTATCTTGCTCAATAGAGTTTTGTAAAAAATTAATGGCCTGTTGATGACCAAAAATGGGCCAATGATATTTGTCCGACATTAAATAAAAAATACCATTTTTCAAGCAAAAAATCAACAGCTATAAATGGTATCTTATTAGACTAATTATTGGTTTTTTTGTCTAGAGCCCAATTGACCATACTATCAGCCACTTTGTTTTTTTCTCTAGCCACATGATGAAATTTGATATATTCAAACTCTGACAATAAATTCCAAACTTTAACAAAAATTTTAGCCAATTCCTGATCCTTAACCCTGTATTCTTTATTCAATTGCTTGACTACTAGCTCACTGTCGAGATAACAATCTAAATGCTTTATATTATGTTTGATTGCTAAATT
>CAYVXP010000106.1:0-2195 GCA_964455165.1 uncultured Gammaproteobacteria bacterium | reverse complement strand
TGTTTCGTCAGTATTTGAGTATTTAAAAAACATATTTAGAAAATAAAAATAAAAATATGAAGGATAACGTAAAGATTTTAATTGGTTTTATTGCAATAATTTCTTTGATTTTTTTTCAATTGGCAGTAACATATAAATTTCAAAGAGATATTATTAAAAATAATAGCCAAATAAATAATATTGAGGTGCCATTAGAGCTTATGGTGGAGCAAATTATCGCTTACGATGCTATATTGACTAGTGAAATCCAAACAGCCATATTGCATGCCCAAAGTGGAAATTATGCAGAGCTCAAAGAACATGAGCAAAGATATAGTGATATTGGGAAAAAATTGGATGATTTATTAAAAAGAGATATAAAGATATTATTAAGACAAAGTCATAGATCACAGAAAATACAGAGCGAAGTATTGGTATACAATAAAGTCATTGATGAATACAATATTAAATTAGTTGATTTAGAGACTAGGGCTTTTACCGCTTTAGAGAATCAAGATCCAGAAGTAGCATATTCTTTGATAGCCGGTAAAGATTACGATGAGTATAAGAAAGCACTGCTTAATTTGTATCAAAATTGGTCTAAGATCGAAAAAGAGGAAACCAATTTAGAGATTGTAAAAATTAATCAAAATTCGGAAAAGATTGTAATGTATGGTCTTGCAATTTCCATTATAACAATTTTAGTGTTGTTAGGACTGCTTATGTTGATTCGTTTTTTTCTAGCAGACCAATACAAATTAAACAGATTACTTTTTCAGAGTTCCAGAGATGCTATCATGACGCTCAAAGCTCCAAAATGGAATTTTACATCTGGAAATAACGCTGCTTTCAAGATATTTGGTGTGAAAAATGAAAAACAATTTGATTCTCTGGGACCGAGTGACTTGTCTCCAGCCAAACAACCCGATGGCCAACTATCTTCAGTCAAGGCCAAGAAGATGATTGAGCAGGCCATGAAAGAGGGTAGTGTTTTTTTCGAGTGGACACACAAAAAATACAAAGGAAAACCTTTCAAAGCGAACGTTTTATTGAGTAGGATTGATATGAGAGGTGGGGCATATTTGCAGGCAACGGTCAGAGATGTGAGCGAGGAGAAGAAAGCATTGAAAAAATAAAAATATTTCCTCAAATGAATTTTAAAAATCACAAAATTTTATTTTTAATTCTATTTACGGTAGTTATGGTTTTGCCGAATTTTGTTTTGGCTATGAGTATCAATATTAGTATTCCGGAAAAATATTCAGAAGTAAAAGCCGGTGAAAAGCTTTATTTTGAAACCGAGGTCAAATGGCCAGAAAATGTGGGTCGTAAAGATTTGCGCATAGAATACTCTATAAAAAATAAAAATAATGAGGAAGTAGCCTACTTGAAGGTACTAAAAGCCATCGAAACACAGGCTTCTTTTATGGATTCTATTTCTATTCCAGAAAGTCTACCAGCGGGCATGTACAAAATTAGTGCCGTATTTAACGATTATAAAGATCTCAATCAAGAAGTGGTGGCTAGTTTTAATGTTTCTAAGACTAGTAGTATAGAAAATAATCTTTTTGTCATCATAGGAGTTCTAGGTGTGATTGTCTTGCTAGTGCTTATCGAGATGTTTATTTTGATGAGAAAAAATTCTCATAAATAATTTTTATAAGTTTATACATTAAAAAAAACATCGCAATTTATGCGGTGTTTTTTTGGGAATCAACAAGGATTAGTAAATTATTTAGTATTTCCAGGTTTTTATTTAGCTCTCACAAAATCAAAGCCATAAAATCGAAAGTGGTCAATCTCACTGATATCAGCTTGATAGTAATTATCTATACAAGCGTCTGGGCAATGCGCTTCCAAATTTATTTCTTTTGGCTTGTTGCTAGCATGTAAGTAATCTCCCAGGATTATTATTTTTTTTATAGAATTAGCAAATTTTATTTCCTCGGTGTTTATTTGTTGGTAATGGTAGTTCTCGGCTATGAAATAAACATTTTTTACTCCCCACAAATCATATATTTTGTATTGGGGCAAATAACTAGCCAAGACCTTGATGTCGTCATATTTGTAGCGCTTGATATTTTTGTCTTGATCATAATATTCGCCACGCAAGGTGATAAGTAGTGTGTCTTCTATTTTTTGTAATTCAGTGATATATAGGTAGGTTTTTAGACGAGCGTCGTGTTCGCGGAGAGTGTATGGGTTGATATTAGCTA
>CAYVXP010000105.1:0-2203 GCA_964455165.1 uncultured Gammaproteobacteria bacterium | reverse complement strand
TAATTTAGTTAATTATATCATGGAAAAAGTAAACATATTACTTTACTTTCGCGACCGAGGCTACAGCTTTTTGCAATAGTTTGGCTGATTTTACAAAACTAGCTTTTTCGGATTTTGATAATTGTAGAGGCAAATCTCCAACAATACCTTCACGACCAATTATTGCTGGCGTACTCAAACAAATTTTACTAATACCATAAACATTTTCTATCAAGTGTGAAACAGGTAAAACAGTTCGCTTGTCGTGCAAGATAGATTGGATAATGGAGGCTCCAGCTGAGCCAATACCATAATAGGTTGACTGCTTACCAGCGATAATAGCATAAGCAGCATTTTTAGCTTTGGCAAAAATATCCTGCTTATCTTTTTCACTCAAACGTTTGTAAGTATCAATATGATTATTACCAATGGTAGCTGTACTCCAAACCGGAAATTCACTATCACCATGCTCGCCCATAATATAGGCATGGATGCTTTGAGTATTGATATTTAATTTCTGACTCAATAAATGTCTAAAACGAGCAGAATCTAGAGTGGTGCCACTACCGATAATCTGTTTCTTTTTACTAGGAAACATAGAAATAGCGACATAGGTCAAAATATCCACCGGATTAGTAACCATGAGTATAATGGCTTTGGGATTAGCTTTAAATATTTGCGGTACTACTTCTCTGATTATTTTTGTATTTTTACTAATCAAATCCAAACGAGTTTCCCCTGGTTTTTGCGCCGAACCACAAGTGACAACTACCACGCCACTATCAGCACAATCATGATAAGAACCTACTTTGATATTTGTATGCATGGTAAAAGGTGCCGCATGCTGTAGATCCATGACTTGGGCTTGAGCTAATTTCTGATCGATATCAATCAAAGCTATTTCCTCAGCAATATCTTGGATCACCAAACTATAAGCTAAGGTTGAGCCAACCATGCCGGCTCCAATAATTGTCACTTTATTTTGCATATATTTAAATATGATTAATATTTAATTTTTTAAAAAGTAAATTTAAATTAAGTTATGATACTATATATTATATAAAAAAATATAGCATAAACCGCTGGCGTTAAAATAATAGTCAATAAAACTTTGAATCTTTTTTTTATTTTAAAATTGTTTATAAGGCTCCCCAAAATCAATGTTAATCCAGCCAGCTGAATCAGAAAAGTAAAAAAACCGCCTATTTGACCCTCAAAATTATAAGCAACAACTAGAGACAAAATTATTAAGATGAAACCCCACCAGACAATAACTTTACCTTTTTTATTGACTACCATATCTTATTAATTACTTAAATTAATTTTTTCCGCCTTTATTTTTCTACCCAAATATTTTTCGGCCGAGTTTTCAAATCTTGCATGATCATCGGTAGTAAGGAAAATAGTTTGACTCTTAATTTTTTTTTGTTTAGCATACTCCGGATGTTTCAATAAATACTCAAGCAATTTACCCGCTACTATCTGGCCACTATCCAAAACTTTTATATTTTTTCCAAAATATCTTTGAATATCTTTTTGTAACCAACCATAATGAGTACAACCCAATATGATGGTATCAGGAAAATGACTTTTTAGAGGACGAATATATTTTTTCAAAATCATTTTTGTCTCTGGTGCCTTTTCCCAATTCTCCTCTATCAAGGGCACTAACAAGGGGCAAGCTTGTTGTACTACTTTTATTTTACTATTTTGTAATTTTAATTCCCTAATATATGACTCTGACTCTACAGTACTGCGTGTGCCCATCACTGCTATTACTTTATTTTTTGTTACTGTACTTGCGGCCTCGGCTAAAGGTCTGATGACTCCCAAAATATTTTTACCGGTATATTTTTTGGGAATATATTCTAATTGCAATTTTCGCAAAGCCTCGGCCGAAGCAGTGTTGCAAGCTAAAATAATCAAATCACATCCCAAACCAAATAAATAATCAACTGCCTGACGAGTATATTCATAAATCACCTCTTGACTGTGATTGCCGTAGGGCGCACGAGCATTATCGCCCAAATAGACATAATCAAATTGTGGTAATTTTTTTTCAATGGCTTTAAAAATTGTTAAACCTCCAAAGCCTGAGTCGAATACTCCAATCATTAGCTCTTGATTACTTGTAAAATTTCTTGCTGGTGTTGCTCGGCTGATTGCTTGTCTTTGGCCTCGACAGTGATTCTGAGTAAAGGCTCAGTATTGGAAGCTCGGACAT
>CAYVXP010000104.1:0-2205 GCA_964455165.1 uncultured Gammaproteobacteria bacterium | reverse complement strand
ACAGCCGTATCTGGCAAGCCAACAATAATAACCTTAGGCAAATGCCTAGACAAATTAGTCTCCACTTCTACCAAGTTGCCCTTCAGACCATGAATGGCAACTGTATAAATATTAGCCATAATAAAAATCGCTTTTCTTTTTCTTATGGCTATCTTACTACTAGCTATAAATAGAAGTCAAGAGGACAAAAAAACCACTCCGGATGGAGCGGTTTTTTATAATAAATATTTTATTATTTAATAAACTTGAAAGATTTTAATATTTGTAAATGATTATTGCTTTGATCATTAAAATCAATTACGTAATTCCTATTATTATGAGTAATAAAAATCATATTACTAGTGACTCCAATTGCCGTACTCCCTTTTAATAAATCCGCTCGGACACCGGCAATAGAATAATCTTTTTGCTCAAAAATTGTAGAAAGAGCTGTGCCGTCGGCCATCATATCTGATTTATTATAATCATCTATAAATTTTGCTAATGATTTTTCTGTTTCTCGGATAACAAAAGCCTTTCCTTCTTGGGGCCAAGGAAGATTAGATGTTAAATAAATAGAGCCATCGTTTTCTTGCTTAACTTCCCAATCTTTCGGATATTGAAATTCAAAACCATATTTTGTATTAGTGTAAGTTTGCCAGTTATTTTTTAAATCTTGACTATCTAAAAATTTAACAGTAGATAAAATTTCTCTATAATAATTTGGAATTGAATCACGATAATCAAACATAAAAAGATTATTATTATGTATGATGAAAGTCGAGCAATAATCTATATACCCGGGAACACCACAGTAATTTAAAGTTGGGAATCCATTGATATTAGTAATATCATTTTTTCTCTCCAGTACCTTTACTACATTATCCGCAAAATTATTTACCCCCATGAAAGCGGCCATACTATCTTTGTAGTTAGGGGCTGGAAAAATATTAAACGACATTGTTTGAGTATCTTTATTATAATCAAAAGATAGTTTTATACCAATATTATCACCCATTTGAGTATCTACTTCTTTTAAAACCAAATCTTTTGGATATTGAAATTCAAAACCATATTTTGTATTAGTGTATAAACTCCATGAAGAATCTTTTGTTATTGATCTGTCACTAATATTAAATATAAAACTACTTTGTGACACTGAAAAATATACTTTACCAAGATCTAAATCCGCACTCGTAAAATTAAAAGCTGGCTCTGACTCATAAATAGGGCCAAAGCCATCAGGGTTGACGCATATCAATTGAATTGCTGGATTAAAAGTATATTTTACGCTATCATCTACCAACAAATTATTTAAATATGCCTTGCCAGCTACCCTATCAGCACCAGTGCCGCAATTATCATTAATACCAAAAGATAATTTAACACCATTCACTGACATTGAGGCGCTATTATTTACGACACTTAAAATACGCTCAGATAATAAATCAATATAATAATATTCTTTGATAATACTACCCATATCCCCCAAACCAGATTCTAACAGAGCAATGTTTGCTTTGTCTGTTTTATAAAATTTTGGTTCACTCCCACCAGGAGCATCATATATGACCTTGTCTAGTAAAACTTTTTTTACTCCGTTTTTGGTAATATAGACAACATTATTTCCATCTTTTAGAGTATAGGATAATTCTATGGAATTATATTGATACTTATTATCCTTAATAAGGGCGCCATTTTCTTCTTTATTTTGCAAAGCAATTATGTTTTTATTCATAATCTCCCTACCTCTATTTGAAACCATATTCAAAAGCACCGCCCCAGACAATAAAAAACACACTATTACAAAAGACCAGTTGAAATTTTGCCCACTCTTTTTACTTTGTTTTGATTTTTCCATAATTATATTTTAAATATCTTAATTCAACTGCCAAATTGTATAGTTCAGATAGCCAGCAAAGCTGACCCAGAGCAAATACGGTATCAATAAAGCGCCAGCCTTTTTATCCAAGCGGAAAAACCATAGGATCAATGCAAAAATCATGAGCCACAAGACAATGATCGCAATGAAAGCATAAAAAGGGCTATGTAAATTAAAAAATGCTACTGACCAGAAAATATTAAAGAGTAGATGCACCAGAAAAAATACAACTGCTCGATGAGCACTCTTGGAGTGACTAGCTTTTTGCCAGATCAGAAACAAAGCAATACCCATCAAGATAAAAAGCGTAGTCCAAACTGGGGCAAAAAGCCAAGCTGGCGGAT
>CAYVXP010000103.1:0-2443 GCA_964455165.1 uncultured Gammaproteobacteria bacterium | reverse complement strand
CTAAAATACTCCCTATTGACAGCTTTTTAATTATATGCTATCATAATCAATCAATGAAAAAGTTCTTCCTCGAATAGACGGGGGTTGCTGGGGCAAAAGAGTCGTCCCTAGACACTAAGTCTGGGGAAAAATCAGGTGAAAACCAACGGATTGGGTCGCTTATTGCCACCCTGGCGCGCTAACATTCGCGCTGTCGTACTCTTGAGGCCTCGAGAGTACGTGATCTACGGCCGCTGTGTGGTTTTGTCTCGAGGTTATCCGGATAGCCTTGAGAATATCCTTGGTCAGGAAAAACAAAGCGACCCACAGCTATCCTGGGGCTAGCCCTGGCACCCCCACCCATTTCACAAGAGCCCACAATCTACGGATTGAGGGCTCTTTTCTTTTTATTCAAAATTTATAAAACCTACACGGAAGGAATTACTTGGTGTTTCCGCCTACCAAAAAATATAACTATAAAGGCTATAAAACAGAAAGAGGCGCTAACAAAAAATGGTAAATGTAAATGTGTTTGAAATAAAAATCCAGCAATAAGTGGTGCAAAAATTGCGGCAACATCAGATAAAGCAGTCAAAATACCAATCACTTCGCCTCGTCTATTTTCACCAGCCATACCAACGGTGATACTATTCATAACTGCCCGCAAAACTCCCTGAGCAACAGTAGTGATAAATAAACCAAAAAAGAAAACCACTGGAAACCAAGAACCCATAGCCACAAAACCTAAAACGCATAATAATAAAAGCCATAACTCCAACTGATGAAGTTTGAATCTCTTTAACCAAAAATGCTTTAGGGCTATACCTTGATTCAAAACCAAAACTACTCCCATAAGAGTAATCGCCATGCCACTCAAAAATGAACTAAAATGTAAAGCTTCTTTAAAATAAATTGATAAAATTGACTGCATGCCAAAAGCCGCTGCTCCAAAAAATATCCAAGCCGCAAAAGATGGCCAGAGCGGTTTATTTTGTATTGCTCTTTTTAAAGGCGCAAAAGGATTAATTTTAATTTTTTCCGTCTTAGAGCGCTTGGTATGAGACTCTGGTAAATATTTCCAAGAAATAATAGCGTTGATCAGGGCCAAAAATCCGACAAATAGAAATGGGGCATTGTGAGAAATAGCACTCAATAGACCACCGATAAATGGACCGATCACAAAACCCAAGCCAAACAAAGCACCAATATAACCTAAATTAGTGGTTCTTTCTTTTTCATCTTTAGCTATATCTACTAAATAACTCTGAGCAGTCGAAACATTACCAGCGGCCAGTCCATCTATCACTCTACCTACGAATAATTGTAAAACATTGTGTGCCGAAGCAAATACAAACCAACCTATAGAAGTAGAAATTAAAGATAAAAATAAAACTGGCTTACGACCATAGCGATCAGAAATAGCTCCCAAAATCGGATTACTAAAAAAAGAACAAAAAGCATAGACAGCTATCAATGAAGTAATGAGCAAAGGAGAGACGCCAAAAGAGCTGACATAAAAAGGCAGGACTGGGATGATGATACCCAGTCCAATGACGTCTATCAAGACGGTAAATAATATTAATAATTTTGGTTTTGGCATTTTAAATACGTTTGATAAACTTTAAGAAGATCCAAGCAATAATACCACCAGCCAAAGCGGTGATCAACTGAAAATAGCCCATCGATAGACCAACTACTTTAGCAAAAATTGGACTTTTTATAAACTCGGAAGCTAGCAAGGTCGCTAGTGAATAAATAAAAACAAATTTTACAAAACTGGCAATCACTACTCCCAACCAAAAATTTTTCTTATTAAAATAATTGAACAATAACACTAGTAAAATATTACCCAAGATAATCACTGGTATCATCGGTAGCATCACAGCTGGCAAGATACCAACGCTGACTGACATGATACTTGGTAAAAAACAAATGATCAAAGCCGTTCTAACTCCTAATATAATAGTCGCTATAAATAACAAGGCATTGACCAAGGGGCCTGTGATTTGCTGCAAAGGAAATAAAGGAAATAGCACCGCTAAAATAGCGATGCCTAAAAATTGCATAGAGACTGCTACCTTTTTATCCACAATAGTGTCTACTCTGGCTTCAGACATATTTATATTTTTACTTGTTTAGTAGTTTTATTAAAATGCGTATGACAAATTTTATGAATTATTTTTTTGTTTGTAAAAAATTCCTCATAAAGTTTTTTCATTTCTGGACTATCTTGTGCCGCCTTCAGCTTCGAAGCAACATCAATATTGAATAAACTCTTGGCTCTTTTTTCTCGGATCTTTTGATTAGTCGGCACCGGCTGACCACCTCCGCCAATACAGCCACCAGGACAAGAAAGAGGATCGAGGAATTTTACATTAGGATTTTTTTCCATGTATTCTATCGCAGCTGGCATATTTTTTAACTCATCAACTACTAGCACTTGATCTGGTCACAACACATCTCT
>CAYVXP010000102.1:0-2463 GCA_964455165.1 uncultured Gammaproteobacteria bacterium | reverse complement strand
ATAAACCAGCCAGCCTGAAACATGGCCTGATTGGCATGGAAGACGCTATACAAAACATAAAAAGTAGCAAAATCAAACAGGGAGCTAATCGGTCCAATCCACATCATAAAACGTTTGATAAACTGCATATTCCAACGACGTGGTTTTTGCAACCAATCTTGATCAACATTGTCTGTCGGTATAGTCACCTGTGAGAAATCATAAATAAAATTGTTTAACAAAATTTGAATCGGCAACATCGGTAAAAATGGCACGAAAAATACTACTAAACTCATGCTGAACATATTACCAAAATTGGAACTCAAGCCCATCATGATATATTTCATGGTGTTGCCAAAAGCCTTACGTCCCTCCAATAAACCATCTTTCAAAATTTCTAAATTTTTGTGAGTCAAAACAATATCGGCTGACTCCTTGGCTACATCTACTGCATTATTGACCGAGATGCCGACATCGGCAGCCTTGAGCGAGGGTGCGTCATTTATACCATCTCCCAGATAACCGACTACATGACCACTAGCTCGCAAAGCATTGATGACTCTATTTTTTTGCTCTGGAGAAAAACGTGCAAAGATAGTTGTCCTTTCGGCTACTGGAATCAAAGCTTCGTCACTCAAGTGCTCCATCTCACTACCCATGACAACACCATGGATAGCTAGTCCTACTTCACGACAAATCTTACTGGCTACCAGCTCATTATCACCGGTGATGACTTTCACTCGTACACCGACATTGTGTAGCTCTTCCAAGACTTGTTTCAAACCTCGACGTGGTGGATCCAAAAAAGCCACAAAACCACACAGTTCTAAACCATCCTCATCCTGCTTGGTATAATTTTTTCTTTTGTCATTGATTTTTTTGATGGCTACGGCCAGCACCCGATAACCTTCTTTACTCAAATCGTCATATTGCTGAGTAGCTTTTGTTTGCCAGATTTTGCCAAAGCGCACCAACTTTTTACCTTGCCTGACTGTCTCACATTTTTTAAATATTTCTTCTGGCGCTCCTTTGGTAATAATCAATCTCCCCTCTTTGCCATCAACCACGACACTCATTAGGCGCCTATTAAAATCAAAAGGTATTTCGTCAATTTTTTTGTAGCTGGAGATAGATATTTTTTTGAAATTGACAATAGCTTCATCAAGTGGGTTTTTGACACCGGTCTGAAAATAACCATTGAGGTAAGTATATTTCAAGACCTGCTCATCATTTTCGCCAGCGACATTGGTATAGGTCACGAGAGCGATCTTGTCTTCGGTCAAAGTACCAGTCTTGTCAGTACACAGAATATCCATGCTACCAAAATTAGGGATGGCTGTGAGTTTTTTGACTATGACGCCTTTTTTGGACATCTTCAGAGAGCCACGAGCCATAGTGATCGACATGATCATGGGTAGTAACTCTGGTGTCACGCCGACTGCGACTGCGATAGCAAACATGAATGACTCTAAGATGCGACCATTAATCAAAGAATTAAACAAAAAAATGAAGAACACCAAAAAAATGATAATCTTCATGATGAAGTAACCAAATTTTGTCACCCCAATTTCAAACTCACTTTTCTCTTCTGTCTTGGCTAGCTTGTCAGCAATTTTACCAAACTCAGTTTGATTGCCTATTTTCAAAACCACTGCCACAGCTGATCCACTGACTACACTGGTCCCAGCAAAAATAATATTACTAAGATCAACTAAAGAAAAATCTTGACCTTTTAAGGTTTTTTTATTTTTACCATTGGGGTAAGACTCCCCCGTCAGAGAAGATTGATTGACAAAAAAATCATCAGATTCGATAATACGAGCATCAGCGGGAATCAAATTACCCGCACCCAAACTAATAATATCACCAACACATATCTGCGAAGCTTTTACTTCTTTTTTTTCACCATCACGAATAACCAGAGTAGTAGTACGAACTTTATCTCGCAGTTTTTTAGCCGCCTTGCCAGCGTGACGCTCTTCTACAAAATCTAGCACCACACTCAAAAGTATCATCACTGCTACAATGACCGCATTTCTAAGCTCACCCAAATAAGCGGAAACAGCTGCTACCACCAATAAAATAATAATCAAAGGGCTCTTGAAATAGGATAAAAACTCAAAAATAACATTAAGCTCTTTTTTTTCTTCTATAGTATTGTAGCCACAAATACTATGACGCTTTGTCACTGTATTTTCTGACAAACCCTTGTCACTGGTCTCCAATAATGACAAAACTTCTACCGTATCCAAAGTAGCAAAATATTCTAATTTCTTATTTAAGATGTCTAACATAATTAGACTTATTTTACCATATTTGAGCAAAATAAAAAAACTGCCAAAACAGTATTATTTTTTATTTGATTGGTCGTCTCGCTGGTACTCGCAACCGCCCGCGGGCGGGGTCCCGCCCGTGGCGGGAAACCACTCACAATAATATCTATACGTAAATTTTTAAAATTTGGTCGTCCCGCTGGGACTTGAA
>CAYVXP010000101.1:0-2505 GCA_964455165.1 uncultured Gammaproteobacteria bacterium | reverse complement strand
GTCATAGTGTAGTTTATTTTTTTTGATTTTTTTCAATAACTTTTCAGCTGAACCAGAGCCACCGACATAGGCGACCTTGTATTCTGCACCTTTTATTTTCAAAGTAGCCTCTCTGAGGCCTGGAATATCAGTGGAATTTTGCCAACAAATATTTGGTAATTTCTTACCCGTCAGCTGAAAATAAACTGTGCGCAAAGCTGATTCCATCACTCCGCCTACTGCCCCATAGATGACACCAGAACCAGTTGGCCTACCAAGTGGATCATCCAAAGCTTTGGGTTTCAAATTTGGCAAGTCTATTTTATGCTTTTTCAACAAATAAGCTAACTCGCGAGTAGTCAAAACATAATCCACCGGCTTCAAGCCATTAATCTGGAGTTCTGGTCTGTTCATCTCCCATTTTTTTGACACACAAGGCATGATGGAGACTACTACTATATTTTTGGGATCAATTTTTTTAGTCTCTGCCCAATAAGTTTTGATCAAACCGCCTAGATTGATCTGCGGTGAACGCACTGTTGTCAGATTAGGAATATATTCGGGATAAAAAAATTCTACATATTTTACCCAAGAAGGACAGCAAGAAGTAAACATCGGTAGCTTGCCTTTATTTTCCACTCGCTCGATAAACTCCTTAGCCTCCTCAATAGTAGTCACATCAGATCCTACAGCTACATCAAAAACATAATCAGCGCCAAGCATTTTTAGAGCTGCAGACAACTGCTCAGTGACTATAGCGCCAGGTTCTAAACCAAACTCTTCACCAATACTGACGCGGACACTAGGAGCAAATTGAAAAACGACTATTTTATTTTTATCAACCAAAGGTTTCTCGACACCCTCAAACTCCCCAATACCCTCAAAAGCACCGACCGGACAATGGACTAGACACTGACCGCAATAAATACAATCAATATTTTTGTCTTTAGTCGGGACGACATTAAAAAAAGTATTATCTTCTTCGTAAGTCAAAAAATTGACTCCCTGTTTATGACAAATTTCGACACAATTACCACAATCAATACATTTTGAGCTATCATACTGCAAGGCAGTACCGAATTCATAAGTAGGAAATTTATTTTTGCGATCAGGAAAACGAGTAATAGCCGAATGAAATTTTTTGGCTAAATCTTTGATCTGACACTTGTACATATAGACACAGTCATTGCACTCCTCACGGTGTTGGGCAAAAATCAACTCTAGATTGACCTGTCTAGCTTTGGTAATCTCATCAGACTCAGTGATTACCTCCATACCTGGTGCCACATAAGTACTACAAGAAGTATGTAAACCTTTTTTGTCTTTGACACCAACCAAACAAATACGACAATTTGGTTTTGTCTCTAAATCAGGATGCCAGCAAAGAGTAGGTATGTAGATACCATTGGCCTCGGCGGCCTGCAAAACTGTCTGACCTTCTTCAGCTATTATCTTTTTATTATTTATTTTTATTTCTACTTTTTTAGGCATTATTTTGCAGGAGTAATAATCTTATAAATCAAACTACGAAATGGTGTGGGTACACTTTTGCCCAAGGCACAAAAACTACTTTCTTCCATGACCAAAAACAAATCATTTAAAATAGCCTGATCAATCATCTTTTTGTGTAGCATCTCAGCTAGACGATAAACTCCTTCGCGACAAGGTGTACACTTGTCACAATTTGACTCCATAAAAAACTTAGCCCAGCGATACATCAATAAATATGGATCAGTAGTTTTTTTATCATAAACCACTATGGCCCCAGAGCCACCAACCGGTCGATCAAGCTCAGTGCTCAAAAATATCTCCCCACTGGCCCCACCACCAGCTTGGACAAAAAAATCTTTTTTTGGCCAATTACCAGTGCGCTCTAAAATATCTTTGATATTGAGATCAATATCCATCTCATAAACGCCAGCTTTTTTCACATCACCACTCAAAGTATAAAAACGGGTATTATGATAATTATTATGAGCAATTTTTGAAACATGATAAAATGTCTCAATATTATTTATCAAGGTCGGGCAACCATTGATACCTTTTTGTCCAGGAAATGGTGGACGCAAACGTGGTCTAGCGAGCCGTCCCTCTATTTCTTCACAGACTACCGTCTCTTCGCCTGATAGATAGCCACCTTTTTCTTCAAAAACTGTTATTGGTGCCTTGGCTATTATTTTCTCTAAAGGCTTTTTGAATCGACGAAAATATTTTGTATTTAAATAAATAATACCAACACTACCAGGAATAGTGGCCAATGCTTGTTTGATACCATCTACCAAAACTTCTGGATGATGTTGTAAAATAAAAAAATCTTTGTGAACATTTGGCTCACCTTCTGAACCATTGGCCACAATATATTTTTTGGCACCTGGGGCTTCGAGGACCATCTGCCACTTCAAATGAGTAGGAAAGGCAGCACCACCACGTCCTAATAAATTTTCTTGTTTTAATTTTTGTATCAAATCACTTTTAGCCATAGTTGACTATAATTTTAGCATATTTTTGATTGAATGAAAAATTTTA
>CAYVXP010000100.1:0-2515 GCA_964455165.1 uncultured Gammaproteobacteria bacterium | reverse complement strand
ATGGCTGACGCCGAAAAAGGTGCTCCACGTGATCCTATTGCCGAGACGGCTTTGCGCGATATAGAAGGTTTGCGTGACAGTCTATCGCAAGGTAGTGAAAAGTTTTTTCAATTTGCTCTTTATATCACTTTGTACGCCAAAGATAAAACTGAACTTGATTTGATTTCTGATCGGGTTGAAAATTTGTTAGGCACGCAGCTGATATATTCTCGTCGCGCTTTGTGGCAGGCTGAGCAGGGTTTCAATTCTACTTTGCCACTAGGCAATGATGAGCTAGCCATCACTACCAATATGAATAGCTCACCGATTGCTTCGTCTTTTCCTTTTGTATCTTCGGAGCTGACCTCTGACCAAGGTATTTTGTATGGTATTAATCGTCATAATAATAGCTTGATATTATTTGATCGTTTTAGTTTGCAAAATGCTAATATGGTAGTTTTCGCTACTTCTGGTGCTGGTAAAAGTTATGCTATCAAGCTAGAAGTATTACGTTCCCTGATGTTGGGTACGGATGTGATTATTATTGATCCAGAAAATGAATATCAACACTTGTCTGAAGCAGTCAATGGTGCCTATATCAATGTATCGCTCAATTCTGAAAGCAAATTAAATCCTTTTGATTTGCCTCGTGGTATTGGTGGTGATAGCAAACCAGAAGATATATTGCGTAGTGCTGTCATTACTCTCAAAGGTTTGATCCGCTTGATGATTGGTAATGTGACCAACACGGAGGATTCTTTACTTGATCGTGCTTTGATAGAGACCTATGCCAAAAAAGACATCACACCAGCCAGTGATCTGAGTAATATACAGCCACCATTGATGTCAGATTTAGAAGAAGTACTGCTCAGTATGGAGGGTGGCGAGGACATGGCTTTGCGTATCAAAAAATATACCGAGGGTACATTTTCTGGTTTGTTCAATAGCCCAACGAATGTAAAAGTAAACAATCAATTGATTGTCTTTTGTATCAGAGATCTAGAAGATGAGCTACGACCGATTGCTATGTACATCATAGTCAATTATATCTGGAATATCATCCGCAGTGAATTGAAGCGTCGTATTTTGGTGGTAGATGAGGCTTGGATCATGATGCGTCATGATGATAGTGCCAAGTTTATGTTTGCGCTAGTCAAGCGCTGTCGTAAATATTATCTAGGTGTCACTACCATCACTCAGGATGTCAATGACTTTTTGACCTCACCATTTGGCAATGCTATCGTGACCAACTCTTCGATACAGATGTTGTTGAAGCAGTCTCCGGCCGCTATTAGCTTGATCCAAAAAACATTTATGTTGACTGAGGGTGAAAAATATTTGTTGTTAGAGTCGGGAGTAGGTGAGGGAATATTCTTTGCTGGAGCCAAGCACGCTGCTATCAAGGTGCAGGCCTCATATACCGAGCATCAGATTATCACCTCTGACCCTAGACAGTTATTAGATATAGAGCAGTCAAAAAAAGAATTTGAAGAAGCTATGATAGCTGAAAAAGAAGATAATAAATAAAAAAATATATGGACGCGACAAAAAGAAAAAAAATAATTATTATTGCTTTGATAGCGGCAATTGTTATAGTAGCTTTGATTATAGCTTTCAAACTGACTGATTATGGTAAAGACAAAACAGACAATACTGATGGGCAAGTACCAGTCTTCAAGGCTCCTAGTGCTAATTTGGAGTACAAAGACGTGCCACCAGTAGTCAGCAGTGATGAGCTAGCCGCTACACAGGTAGCTATGAATTTTGCTGAACGTTTTGGTACTTATTCTTCCGATTTACCAGGTGAAAACATAAAACAACTTTTGGGTCAATGTACAAATAAAATGTCTAGCTATTTGAAAAAAATGGAAATAGACTATCAGGCCAAAGATTTTCGAGGTATGACAACCAAAAGTATCAGTAATAAAATAGTTGACATGAATGATAGTCAGGCTGAGATCTTAATCCAGACCCAAAGGCAAGAGTCAAAAGAAGTGGATGGCAAATTAGTCTCCAATGTTTTGTATCAATCTATCAAAGTTAGTTTAGTAAAAAGTGATAAACAGTGGCTAGTCGATGCTGCGTATTGGCAATAATTATGGCGGAAGTTCCAAAAAGTAATCAAAGAGCCTTGGGAAGAGTTTTGACAAATCTTCGTCGCTCTGCTCAAAGTTCACCCGATGAAAATCCAGCAACTGATTCGATAGCTGAAGCGGAGGACTCTTTGGCTGAGCAAGAAGAGCAAAGTCAAAATTTTTTGCGTCGTAGTTTAAGTTCTTTGCGAGGTAAAGCCAAGGGTCAAGCTGAGGAAAAAGGTTCTAATGTTTTACAACAGCAGGCTGAGGAAAAAATTAAAAAAGAAATAGCTAGAAAATTAACCCTCAGGGCTGTTAATATGGCTATGGGTGCCAGTGTAGTTCTGGCAATCGTCACAGTGATTATTTGGACCGTGCAGTTTATTGGGGGCAACATGATGGGCTCCAAGTTGATACCAAAATTGGGCTTAGGTGAGACGATATTGTGGCTAATTTGTTTA
>CAYVXP010000099.1:0-2616 GCA_964455165.1 uncultured Gammaproteobacteria bacterium | reverse complement strand
TAGGTACTTTGGGTGTTTTGGATGATTTGATTATTAGTCAGATGGTGGTTGTGCAAGAAATAAAAAAAGCTAATGCCCAGCTAAGCTGGCTAGAAGTTTATAAAAGAGCGATGAAAGTCGGAGTATCCCACTTATCTTCCATGACCAATACTTTATTTTTAGCTTATGCTGGCGCTAGTTAACCTCTTTTGCTTTTATTTTCTTTAAAAAGAGAGCCCTTTTTAAGTTTTGGGCAAGTAGTTAATCATGAGTTAATTGCTACAGAAATTATTAGGACCTTGATTGGTAGTATTTGTTTGGTTTTGGCTATGCCGATTGCCACTTTTTTGGCCGCCCGTTATTTGCCGGTCCATAAATCATGATTGAAAAAAAGGCAGATTTATGGTATTTTTATAGCAGATTTTAATATATGAAAATATCACCAGAAATAGTACTGCTTTATAAAAAAATCGAGTACATTTATCGTCAGCGAGAGGCTTTTGCCAAAGATGAAAATAAAAATGTCATCTCCGTCGATGAGATGGCTAGTAATTTGACTTCACTGTACGAAAAACTACGCAATAGTGTTGATTTCAAAGAAGTCCATCTCTTACGACGCTATGCTATCGAGCGCAATCTAAAGCGCCGTTTTATTTTGGAAATTTTAAAACCGCAGATTGCCAGAGCTTTAATAGAGGATTTGATCAGAGCCAAATATATCCCCAACAACGGCATCTTGGAGTCCAAGGTACAAGAAGTGGAAAGAGTGATCGCTAAATACAACGATCTTTTTGAGCTACTCAATGAGCATTATGAAAACGATAAACTAGAACAAAAAAATTTACAGGATTATTTTGATTGGCTGATTGGCGTCGAAGCTTGTGAGATTGATATCATCTTGACGCCAGAGGATGTGGCTGATGCGGTGATTGAGGCTATGTATCAGGTCACCAAACCACGTGTCAAGCTCAAGGGCGATGATCTGAGTATCAAAGAAAAAAATATTCAGCTTTATGTTGCTATTCACAAATCTTTGGTTCGCTCTGATGATACGATTATTTCTTATCATTTATTATATTTGTATTATCCAGAGTGGTTTAGTGCCGATCATAAGCTGATCAAAGAGGTAGCCAGCAATATTGGTCCGATATATCGCACCATCAATCATCACTTGCGTCATCCTTATCAACGCAAGATATATGCTGCTATCAAAGAGCCAGTAGTGACTTTTCAAGTTTTACATGAATTGATTTTGACTCAAGAAGCAAAGGTTGAAGATTTATTGGTTCAGCCAGAGGAGCTAGAGGCTGAGGCTAGGAAGTTGATTTTGAAACGTTATAAGTTTTTGCGTAGCAAGCTGAGCAAGAGCTCAATGCGGGCCATTATTTATATTTTTATTACCAAAGTTTTATTTGCTGTGGCTCTGGAGTTTCCATACGAAAGATATATTTTGGGTCATATCAACTTTACGAACTTGGGTATCAATGTAGTTTTTCCACCACTACTGATGTTTTTGGTGACTTTATCTTTTAGTATCCCAGGCTCAAACAATACTGATAAAATATTGGCCAACTTGAAAGATTTGGTTTATGACAAATCAGAGCAGTCTATCTTGTGTCAGTTGAAATCTAAATACAAACAATCATTGAGCTATCAGATATTTTATAATTTCATGTACACTTTGCTCTATATTGGAGTATTTGGTGGCATTGTGTATTTGTTATACACCTTGGATTTCAACATTATCAGTGGCGCTATTTTCCTTTTCTTCCTGACAGCGGTTAGTTTCTTTGCTATCCGTATTCGCAACACTGCCAAAGAGCTCAAAGTCATTGATAACAAAGAAGATGCTCTTTCTTTTTTCATGAATTTTTTCTCCCTGCCAATCGTGGCAGTAGGCAGATGGTTATCGACTAAATTCCGCAAGATCAATGTTTTTGCTTTTGTCATGGACTTTATTATCGAGGCACCATTCAAGATGGTAGTTTTGGCTTTTGAAGATTGGATGGGATTCATGAAAGAGAAAAAAGAAGAAGTTTATCATGACGACAAATAAATCGGAGTTTTTTATCATTGCTCACAATATCAGGAGTTTATTCAATATTGGTACTATTTTTCGTACCGCTGATGCTCTGGGTATAGATAAGGTATATTTGACTGGCTACAGTGGTCATCCACCAGCCTCGCAGATTGCCAAAGTAGCCTTGGGCTCAGAAAACTCTGTGGCTTGGGAGTATCAGAAAAATATTTCTAGTGTCTTTGCCAAGCTAAAAAAACAAGGTGTCAAAATAATTGCTTTGGAATTGAGTGAAGGTGCGGTAGTTTATAATAAATTCAAAACGGAATTTCCATTGGCCTTACTCTTGGGCAATGAAGTTCGCGGTGTATCAAAAGCTTTGTTAAAAAAAGTTGATAGTACTATTTATCTACCCATGTATGGCCAAAAAGAATCGCTCAATGTCGGAGTCGCCATGGGTGTAGCCGGATATTATATAAAACATAAAATGTCATAATTTTAATTATGAAAGAGGAGCAAAAACTAAATCTGCACAAAACTTTGTTAGTAGCTAGTATCGTGACGTTTATTTTTATTGTGTTTAATTACAATCTTGAAGAATTGACTAATTTTAAGTTAAT
>CAYVXP010000098.1:2318-2646 GCA_964455165.1 uncultured Gammaproteobacteria bacterium | reverse complement strand
AATAGATTTATCCCGCTTTTTTATAAAAAAAATGGCCACCGATGTGAGTCTCGGTGGCCGTGGAGAAAAGTTTGGCTTGCCTATGCTAGCAAGCGCGACGAGCAGCAGGGTGCAGTCTACGGCGTCGATCGTGAATAGTCAGCACGCTGACGTTGCTACCACGTGGTGGGTCGTAGCGAACGAAGTTGGGGTAGCGGATGATCTGTCTTGGGGTGACTGCACAAGGCAGTGTTTCAGCTTGTGGCTGGACACTAGTCACGACGGGCTCTTCATGAAGCATCACAGGAGTGATGTCTTCAAAATCAATGACCATACTCGGATCGTAGAA
>CAYVXP010000098.1:0-2308 GCA_964455165.1 uncultured Gammaproteobacteria bacterium | reverse complement strand
CTGATTACGTTCTGCGCCTGCCGTAGCTGGAGGGCTCAGGCTGCGAGCCAGGCGATTGCAGCGAGCAAGATCTTCGTAGGCCATGCCAACGATGGCATCTGGTCCAAGCTGTAGCTTGGCCAGATGAGCTTGATCGAGAGCTATCCAGTCAGCTCCATCTGAGCTGACTGGATTACTGATCACTTCGAAGATGTAAGTGCCCGGTGGCAAATCAATGGCCGTGGCCCTATAGAGAGGGTCATCCGTGACGCGCAGAAGTAGCTGTTTACTGTGTGTAGTGACACGCAGAAGCATGTTCTCTCCTTGGGTTGTATTGGAACGAGGACTGGCTATTCTTGACTGAGAAAATGGCCGGATCCATCAAAATAAGTATAGGGCATAATATTTGACTTTACAAGCAAAACACAATATTCTTAAGATAAATTTATTGATTATTTTAAGGAGGCGTGCCAGAGTGGTTGAACGGGGCGCTCTCGAAAAGCGTTATCTCTGAAAAGGGATCGAAGGTTCGAATCCTTCCGCCTCCGCCAGCATTTTTCATAATTTAAAAAATAAACAGACTCTGCCCAAAAAGGCAGTTTTTTGTTATACTCAGATATATAGATAAATACTATTATGCCATCAAGTAAAGAAAAAAAAATAATATCAAAAAAACCAAATAAGTTTACTCGTTTTTTGCGCATATTGGGTCCGGGTCTTATCACTGGGGCAGCTGACGATGATCCATCTGGTATTGCTACCTACTCGCAGACTGGCGCTCAGTTTGGCTTTGGGCAGCTTTGGGCTTCTTTTTATCAGCTACCACTATTGATTGCCATCCAAGAAACTTGCGCTCGCATTGGAGCGGTGACGGGCAAAGGTTTGGCTGGTGTAGTCAAAGAAAATTTCTCCAAAAAAGTTTTAGTGGTGGTGGTTTTTTTGGTAGTGATTGCTAACACGATAAATATCGGCGCTGATATCGGAGCTATGGCCTCTGCCGCTGAACTTGTTTGGGACTTACCATTTGCTTTTTATGCTGTTGCTTTTGCCGTGCTCATTGTTTGCTTAGAGGTTTTTGTCAGCTATAAAAAATACGTTAAATTTTTGAAATGGTTAGCTATTGTTTTGGTGGCTTATATTTTTACTGCCCTCATTATTGATCATTCTTGGTCAGAGATACTTCGAGCAACTTTTATACCAAATATTCAGTTGAATTTTGAATATCTATTTATCATCACCGGTGTTTTTGGTACCACCATCACACCTTATATGTTTTTTTGGCAGGCTTCGGAGGAGGTAGAGGAGGAGATAGAGCATCACAATATACCACAAAAAGGTGGAACGCCTCGTGGTATCAAGAAGTTTTTGCACAACATGAGGATAGATACTGCGGTTGGTATGCTTTGGTCGCAGCTTGGTCAGTGGTTTATTATTATTACTACGGCTTCAGTTTTATTTAAAAATGGTATCACTGATATTACTTCGGCGGCTGATGCGGCCCGTGCTTTGGAGCCACTAGTGCAGTCCTTCCCAAATTCTGGACAAATAGCCAAGGATATTTTTGCTGTTGGCATCATTGGTTTAGGCTTACTTGGTATTCCGGTGTTGGCGGGCTCTGCAGCCTATGCCTTGTCAGAAGCTCTGGGTTGGAAAGAGGGGCTTTATAGAAAGCTGAGTCAGGCCAAAGGTTTCTATAGTATTATTATTGTTTCTACTTTAATTGGTTTGCTAATTAATTTTATTGGTATTAATCCATTCAAAGCTTTGGTATTTACAGCGGTGTTTAATGGTATTGCCGCTGTACCTTTGATTTTTGTCATTGCCAAGATCAATGGCTCTAAAAAAATATTAGGGGATTATAGTGGAAATGGCTTATCTAGAGTTTTGGTGTGGTTAACTTTTCTGATTATGGCCGCCTCAGCCTTAGGTTTATTTTATACTTTGTTTAATAAATAATTTTTTGACATGTTGGATAAAATAAATAAAACTGAAGCAGAATGGCAAAAAATATTGAGCCCTGAGCAGTACAGCGTGATGCGTCAGCGGGGTACTGAGGCACCATTTTCTTGCGCTTGGGAAAAAAATGGCTCGGGTACTTATCATTGTGCGGCTTGTGACTTAGAATTATTTCATTCAGAGGCAAAGTTTGATTCGGGTACTGGCTGGCCTAGTTATTTTTCTCCTATTGATCCAAATTATATTATAGAGCACGAAGATAATTCTTTGGGAATGCAACGCACAGAGGTTTTGTGTGCTCGCTGTGACTCACACTTGGGTCATGTCTTTGATGATGGGCCAGAGCCGACACATAAAAGATATTGTATTAATT
>CAYVXP010000097.1:0-2673 GCA_964455165.1 uncultured Gammaproteobacteria bacterium | reverse complement strand
TAAGATAAAATTTTGACTAAAAAGTGCTTTTCGCTTAATATAAGCATATATGCAGCATAGCCCTGTCGAAGAAATAAAGGCCAAATTGGATATCGTTGATTTAATTGGTAGTTATATTACCTTAAATTCGGTTGGCTCCAATCTCAAAGCGCGGTGTCCTTTTCACAATGAAAAGACGCCAAGTTTTATGGTGTCGCGTGAAAAGCAGATTTGGCATTGTTTTGGTTGTAGCAAGGGCGGAGATATTTTTGCCTTTGTCCAGGAGTATGAGGGCTTGAGCTTTTCTGAGGCTATTAAACTCTTGGCTGAAAAAGCCAATGTGCCATTGACCGGCTATCAGGCCTTACCCAAAGAAAATTTTAATCTGTTGTATGAAATAAATCACTTGGTAGCTGATAAATATCAAGAAAATTTATTTGCTAAAAATGAAACTAGTACCAAAGTTTTGGATTATCTTTTGTCACGTGGTGTGACTATCGATAGTATCAAAAAATGGGGACTAGGCTTGAGTTCAGAGTCTTGGGATGAGGCTATCCAATATTTGAAGGCTAATAAATTTTCTGAAGTAGATATTTTCCAAGCGGGTATTTCAGTCAAGAAAAAAGACGGCTCTGGTTATGTTGATCGCTTTCGCAAGCGTTTGATGTTTCCTATATTTGACACAGCTGGTCGAGTGGTAGCTTTTACTTCGCGTACTTTGCAGGGGATTGTTTATCGTGATGAAGATTTTGGTGGCAAGTATATCAATAGTCCCCAGACTAATATTTATGATAAAAGTCGTATTTTGTATGGCTGGCATTTTGCCAAAGCTACTATCAAGCAAAAAGAATATTTGATCATCGTCGATGGCAATCTCGATGCCGTGTTGAGTCAACAAGCCGGTACTACCAATACAGTAGCGGTTTC
Organism: uncultured Gammaproteobacteria bacterium; assembly: GCA_964455165.1. Taxonomy (GTDB): domain Bacteria; phylum Patescibacteriota; class Patescibacteriia; order UBA1558; family GWA2-36-10; genus CALMZN01. The sequence goes on along the minus strand of CAYVXP010000097.1, from coordinate 1,767 downwards.
TGGTACAGCTTTGACCATTGATCACTTGAAGCTTATCAAGCGTTATACTAATAATGTTATTTTAGCTTTTGATGGTGATGCGGCTGGATCAAATGCTGCTTTGCGTAGTATTACTTTGGCTTGGGGTCAAGAGATGAATATGAAAATTTTGGTTTTACCTCAAAATCAAGATCCAGCAGATATAGTAAGGAGTGACAAAAATTTGTGGCTCAAACTAGTGCGGGACTCACAGCCCGTGATGGATTATTATTTTCAACGAGTATTAGCTGGCGTAGATCTCAATAGAGCAGACCACAAAAAAATAGCCGTCAATAAATTATTACCAATCATCAAATATTTAAAAAGTACAGTTGAGCAAGCGCACTATCTACAGCTTTTAGCTGACAAGTTGCATTTGCCGTTAGAGCTTTTGCGCACTGACCTCAAGCAGACTGTTAATTCTGTTGATAGTAGTAAGCCAGAAAAGAAAGTAGAGCTGACCAAGAGATCAAATATCAGTTTTTTGAGTGAAGAACTGTTAAGTATTATCTTTTTCCGCAATGATTATCTAGATCGTTTGGCCAATGAGCTGGAGCCAGAGATGATGGAAAGTAGTTTGCTAGATCTTTACAGAAAGGTTATAATCTATTATACTAAGCATCGTAATTTGGATAATTTTATTGACTGGTCAGAGCTAGAAATTGAAGCTAAACAGCAATATATTCGTCTCTTGATGTCAGCGGAGGACAATATGGCCGATCTAACTGTCCAAGAGCTAGACAAAAATTTTACTGTTTCTTTGGAGCGCTTGAAGCTCAGTCGCTATCAAGAGCAAGTACAGGTTTTGATCGAACAATTGCGCCAAGCTGAGCTCAAAGGTGATAGTCAGGCGCAGGACCAGATTACCCATCAAATTAATTTATTAAATAATCAAATAAATAAAATACAGCGCTAATGACGACTGTAAAAAAGGCCAAAAGCCAAAAAAAATTGAATAAAAAGCACAAAACTGCTGTTAAACACAGCAGTCCCAAGCCGCATAAGGCAAAAGTAGCGCCAAAGAAACCTTTGGCGAAAAAAAATCCAAGGCTAGAGAAGGCTAAGCCTGTAAAAAAATTAGCCCCTAAAAAAAGTAAAATAAAGGTCAAAGTAAAGAGCCCCAAAGCCGAATTGGCTGATGAGGTTATTCAGGCTTTGTTGAAAAAAACTCACTCCCGAGGTTTTGTTACTCAGGAGGAGATTTTGCGTACTTTTACTGACATAGAAGACTATGTGGGTAAATATGAGGAATTTTTGGATAAGCTGGAAGATTTGGCTATCCAAGTTATTTCGACCGAGGGTAATATTTTGGATTCTGGTATCAAGGGTGATGACATTGTGTCAAAATCCGGTATCCAGACCGATGAAAAGCGTGGAGATTTGACTGATATTGCTGCTGACTCCATCCAAATGTATTTGCGTGAAATTGGTAAAGTGCCACTGCTCATCCAAGAAGAGGAGATGATGCTAGCCAAGCGCAAAGAAAAAGGTGATTTGGAAGCCAAGAAAAAATTAATAGAATCAAATTTAAGATTAGTAGTCAGTATTGCCAAAAAATTCACTGGCCGTTCACTGACCTTACTTGATTTGATTCAAGAAGGTAATATTGGTTTATTTCGAGCAGTAGAAAAATTTGATTATCGCAAAGGTTATAAATTTTCTACTTATGCTACTTGGTGGATTCGTCAGGCCATTACCCGCGCTTTGGCCGATCAAAGTCGTACTATTCGTATTCCGGTTCATATGGTG
>CAYVXP010000096.1:0-2709 GCA_964455165.1 uncultured Gammaproteobacteria bacterium | reverse complement strand
CAAAATATTTATTGATGATACTGCTTGCTAGTCTGACTTTTGTTACTTTTGTACCGCAGTTTAGCACAGCTGAAGATGGCGGCTATTCTTCCGATAACGCAGCCAAAGTTGAAGCAGGAGATAATAAGAACACAACGATTAAAGATGCTTTTAGTGAGGGCTTAAACTGGCTAGCTGAAAAATTTGGTTCTATTGTTTGGCTTTTGGGTATTCAAGTTCCGGCGTATGTTTTGAGACAGGAAATAAAAATATTTACTAAGGTCGGACCATACAACGGCTTTACTACCCAAAATGAAGTTGTGAATGCTTGGGGGACAGTGCGAGACTTGGCTAATATGTTTTTTATTTTGATTTTATTACTCATGGCTTTTGGTACGATTTTACAAATCCAGGGTTACGGCTATCGCCAGCTCTTGTCCAAGTTATTACTGATGGCTATTTTGGTAAATTTTAGTAAATCTATTATCGCTATTTTGATTGATTTTTCGCAAATTATAACCTTTACTTTTTTGGCACCAGTTTTGTCTGTCTTGGCTGGAAATATAGTAGCTGCTCTGGGACTGACAAATATCATGGCCTACAAGGATAATAATGCATTAGCCGAAGGTGATAGAAAATCATCTGTTGATTATCTCATAGCTATGATTTTTGGTGCTATCATGATGATTATCACTGTTGTGGTGATAGGGGTGATTATTATCATGTTTGTGATGCGTATTGTTGGTTTGTGGATCATGATTATCTTGTCGCGCTTGGCTTATCTGGCCAAAGCTTTTCCCAAGACCACTTCGTATTATAGTACTTGGGAAAATGAGCTTTCCAAAAATTTAACTACTGGCCCGGCCTTAGCCTTTTTTCTGTGGCTAGCTTTTAGTATTACTGGACAAGGGGATATTTCTAATTCTTTTACAACAGAGGATACTAGTGATGCTGATGACTATATCAGTACAACAGTTAGTGAAGCCGCGGAGGAGAATAACATGATAAACTTTGTCATTGCCATTTCTCTTTTGATGGCTGGTTTGAAATTTGCTGCTTCATCTGGTGTGGCTGGTGCCTCTATAGCTGGCAAGGCCTCTGGTAATTTACAAAAATGGGGCAGTCGTCTGGGTCGCGGAGCTACTATTGGTGCTGTAGCTGGAGCTGGTGCTTTGGCTTGGCGCGGTACTAGTGGTGAGGGCGGTGCCAAGGGTCTTATTGGGCAGGGCAGAGGCGTGCTTGGTAAGAGTATGGCTGATCAGGGTAAGGCTATGGGTTTTGGTGCTTTGGAGAGACGTGGCTTGAGTTTGAAAAATAAAGAAGATAAAAGACGTCAGAAAAAAGAAGATTATTTTGCTAAGCGTCTTGAGGGCATGAGTCCTGATGAGAAAAAGAAATATTTAGAAACTTACGGTCAAGGAGAAATTAGTAAGCACTTTTTGGGCGCCAGAGAAGCTGCTGGTCTGAAGATGAGGAATGAGCTTGATAGAGGTATTGAGGTAGCTGATATTGATCCACAAAACATGACTGATGATCAAAGAAAGGCTGCGTATGGTACAAAAGATATTGACGCAATACCTCAAGCAGAAGTGAATAAGAGGAAAGCTGAAAAATATAAACAGATGGAAGAAGACTTCAAGAGGACTGGTGATAAAGCTTCTTTAGAGAAGTTGCGTAAAAGAACTTTAGTTGCTCATACTGCTGATTCTTTTAAATCACATGTTGATCAAAATGGTTTTCAATCTTTGGCCACTATCGACCCTTCTGTGCTTAATCCGGATGACAAGGCTACAAAGGAGATAGTTGATATGTATATGGCTTATTCTAGTAAAGAATTAGGTGAAATGGTAGAAAAGATGAGTCCTAAAATTCGCGATTCTTTCATGAAGTTGCTTGAACAAAGGCATGCTAAAATACCTTTTGATGGTAAAATTGATAATGATAAAGATCCTTTGGGTAAATTTGCGGTTCTGCAAAATAGATTTGCTACCAAGAGAACAGGTGGTACTGCTGCTGCGGCAAGATATGACGCACTAGCAACTTCTACTAGTGCGGCAGATCAGGCTATGGCAGAAAAATTATTACATAATACTTTAGCCAATGCCTCTGGTAAACAATTAGCTGGTATTGATGATACTAGTCAGTTGTATATAGATGCTACTGGAGAAGCCAATGCTGCGCAAAGCGCAGAAATTGTTACTAAGAATGCCGGAGATAAAGTTAAGCTTAAAGCTATTGTGACTAATCAAGTGAGACATGGCAATATTGCTAATATGTTGGCCAACAGTACTGCTAGACGTTATGTTGAAGATCCTGATGCACAACATCATTTTGATACGGAGTCAACAGCAGCGGCAGATCGTTCTGGTCACGTCGTGGGTTCGACTGCTTATGTGACTGCAAAATATAATGAAGCTGCTAAACTTGCTAGGCAAAATTTGAGCCATTCTCATACTGCTTTCAGTAATGATGATGATTTTGCTAATTTTATTAATGGTCTCAATAGAGATGAATTAAGTAAATTGAAGAGTTCAGAGTTAAAGAGAATGAGGAATAACACTACTGCATCTGTAGTGGCAATACTTAGCTCTAAGTATCCATTAATAGACGATATAGTATAATAAATGGAGTTTACGGACTTACAAAATTGCCCCCAAGAAATTCAGGATTTTGTTTTATCTCCTGCTTTTTTTTATTTTTATTTAAAATTAGTTGACAAATTTTCTTTAA
>CAYVXP010000095.1:0-2723 GCA_964455165.1 uncultured Gammaproteobacteria bacterium | reverse complement strand
TGCGGCCAAAAGTGTTAATGCTGTCATTTTAACCCATGCCCATCTAGATCACTGCGGTCGTCTACCCAAGCTCATCAAAGAAGGCTTCCAGGGAAAAATATATACCACTCCTCCCACTGCCGATCTAGTAGCCATAGTCCTAGCTGACAATCTAAAAATCATGGCTGAAAAAATAGCCCATACCAAATATCCACCACTATATAGCAGTATTGATTTAGCCAACACTAACAAAAAATTCTTACCGGTCGAATACGGCCAAGATTGTAAAATAAACGAAAATATTTCCTTTACCCTACATCAAGCTGGACACATATTGGGTGCGGCTATAGTCAAATTAAAAATATCTGGTAAGACCATCATCTTCACTGGCGATATCGGTAGTGAAGATATGCCACTAGTCAAAAATGTCGAGTACTTTGATCAGGCTGACTATGTCATCATGGAGAGCACCTATGGCGATAGACTGCACGCTCAGGTCAAGGATCGCAATGCTGTCTTACTCCAAGCCATCCAACGCGTCACTACCCAAAACTCTACCTTAGTCATGTCGGAGTTTGCTATTGAACGCGCTCAAGATATTTTGAAAGTACTCAATGACTATTATGAAAAGCATCTCGACTTCCGCGTACCAGTCTACCTCGATAGTCCCATGGCTGATGTGGTGACCAAAATTTACAAAAAATACACGAGCTACTTCAATGACTCTGTGCAAGATGATTTGAAACGTGATCGTGATATTTTTGACTTCCCGCATCTGAAAATAACTTCTGAATCAAGATTTTCCAAAAACATAAACATGGCGATGCCACCAAAAATAATTTTAGCAGGCTCTGGCATGGCCGATGGTGGACGCATCATCCACCATCTAGCTCAATATGCCGGAGATAGAAAAAATTATGTTTTATTTATGGGTTTCCAAGTACCAGGAACTTTGGGCCACAAATTTACCACTGGTGCTTTTGACTTTAGCTACAATGGCAAAAAAGTACCAATCCATTGCGCCGTAGATCAGATTGATGGCTTCTCAGCTCATGCTGACCAAGCTGCTCTGATGAAATGGGTCGGTAATTTCCAAAACCAGCCAAAGATATTCATAGTCCATGGCAATCCAGAAGCTATGACTGTCTTGGCTCAAAAAATAAATACTGAGCTCAAATTACAGACCACTATCCTACTGAGACAAACTAGTGTGGATTTATAAAATAATTTAAAACAAAAATACCGCCTCACGGCGGTATTTTTTTATTGTCTTCTTTTATTAAGTGGGTTCTCTGGCTCAAACTCCTGAGTCTCAGTTTTTTTCTGCTCCAAGACTGGATATTTTACTGCATCCAAATCTCCCACATAAGCTACAGGATCGACCAAATCATGGTCAGATACTTTACGCTGAGCCGGTGCCTTATTGGCTTGAGGTCTATTATTGCGTGGCCTGCGACGCTGTTCTTTTTTGTGAAATATATTTGCCATATTTATTTGCTATTTTTAACTCCTATACCTTAGCAAAAAAAGCCCAAAAACACAAATATTTGTATAATTTTACTTATCCACAAATATGGATTATAATAAAAAAACCTGAAAAAAATCAGCCAAAAACAAAAATTTGTGAACCCTACATCTTGTGTGCTATAATATTTTAGACCACTAGATATTGTGTGTAGACGGCTGATATTATTTTTTTGTCTCAAAAAACTAAGCTATTTTATAAAAATAAACTTAAATATAAAAAACCCATGCAAGTCAAAAAAAGAAACGGACAGCTCGAGGACCTCGATCTCCAAAAAATCATCAATTCACTACGTCAGGCTATTGTGGCTTCTGGCCTAGAAGACAACCCTCTAGCTGAGCGCTTTGCTGACCAAACTATGAAGTATCTCAAAGCCAGCTACCAAGGCGATGAGCCTATCACCTCCGATGATGTCCGTAGCGCCGTCAATATTGTCTTGCTAGAAAACAAGCTACCTCAAGTAGCTATACTTTATTTCCAAAAACGTGGTCAGAAGATTGACAACCAAGGCAAAATATTTCACAGCATGGTCAAAATCAAAAAAAGAGATGGCACTATGGTCGACTACGACAAAAACAAAGTCTTCCAAGCTATCAATAAAGCTGGCCAAGCTACCAATGAATACGATGAACTAGAAGCCAAGAAGCTGACTGATATAGTCAATGCTATCCTTGAGCAAAAATTTGATGGACATGATACTCCGACTGTCGAGCAGATCCAAGATGTCATCGAAATCATCCTGATCCAATCCAATTGGGCTAAGACGGCCAAGGCTTTCATCCTCTACCGTGAGCAACGCAAAAAAGTCCGCCTCGAAATCGGGAAGGAAGTCACTAGTCCAGAAGTCAAAGAGCTAGAAACCGCTGGCATCTTCCTCAGCAAGCAAGCCAAACACATCCTCAATGGCTCTATGGACTTTGATGAACTTGGTCGCATCATCTTCCTTGATCGCTACTCTATCAAAGACAAGCGTGAAGATATAAACATCGGCGACTTAGTCATCGCTATCAGTAAAGAAGACCGCAAGTATCCCAAAAAAGACCTAGGCATCATCAAACAGATCTTACCCGGAGAAAAAACTGTCATACACATGCTGACCGGAGTCTATGCTGATAAACTAAATAATTATGAATTAGAACAAGACCTCTACAAATGTGACAAGCCTCGCGAGTCCATCGAGGATGCTCATCGTCGGGTCGCCAAAGCTGTGGCCTCAGTC
>CAYVXP010000094.1:0-2749 GCA_964455165.1 uncultured Gammaproteobacteria bacterium | reverse complement strand
AGTCAGAATGATTATAAGGCGCCTCAGAATGTAGTCAAGCAACATAAGGATTTAGAATCTCAAATATTAAAATATAAGAAAGATATTGAAAATTATAATAAAGAAATAAATAAACTGCTGGAAAGTCGCGAACGGAAGAGTAAAATATATAATAATGAAAAGGACAACCAATATTTTTATTTAAATGATTGGAGCATAGCATCTGATATTCTAGATATAATAAAAGATGAAGAAATACATCAAAAATATTTATACAGTGATGAAGACGAAGCGGAAAAAAAATTAAACAATAAATTTAAAGATGCTATAAAATGGAGGGATAGAGCCTGGGGACCTATTTGTGGTGCTGGGATTGGAATGATGGGTGGATATCTTTTTAGAGTCTATAGTAATGATCATGATACGCATTTTCATGTCATACATAATGAAAAAAAATAAACGCAAGATTTTCTTTCCCAGATATTGAATTGTTAGATCATAAAAATATTCAATATACTATGAGTAGTAAAACCATAAAAAAAATTCAAGAATATTTCAAAAAGCCAGAGAATTTTAATAAATTAAAAACAGAAATTGAAAGAAGAAATAACTTTTGATTTGTTTAAATATATTGCTTTTGCTCTTTTTATAAAATACAGAAATAAAAGAGTTTTACCTTGATAACGCACAAGATTTATATTTTTGGTATAGCAATGAAAAATTATAGTCTAATGATCAAGGCATAAAAGATTTAGTTCAGTTTCTAATTTTAAAACTATAATCAAAAAACCTAGTAAATACTAGGTAGTCGGGTCATCCGATAAAAAAATGTAGTGGCGGAGAGGGAGGGATTCGAACCCTCGATCCAGTTTCCCGGATAACATCTTAGCAGGATGCCCCTTTCAACCGCTCAGGCACCTCTCCCTGTATAAATCAGCTTATATAGTAATATATTTTGTTAGTTTTGGCAAGCCTTTTTTAGGGCGCTGACAACTAAAATATTTTTAATTTTTGGCTAAAGCTAGGCAAATTGTATGCTCAAAACCAGCTTGTTTTAGGATTTTAGTGGCTTCATTGAGTGTCGTGCCAGTGGTGGCTATATCGTCAATGAGTATGACTGTGGTTTGTTTTAGGGTTAGTATATTGATTTCTTTATTTAAGATAAAAGCGCTGGCCATATTTTTTTGCCTTTGCTGTCTATCTAGCTGAGCTTGCGTTTTGGTGGGACGCTGGCGTTTTAGTAAATCGTAGTAGGGGATATTGGTAACACTAGCGATTTTTTTGGCAATCAATTCTGTTTGATCGAAACCACGTTTTTTCTTTTTATTTTTGTGTAGTGGTATGTTACACAAAATAACATTGGCTGGTAAATTTAGTTGTTTTATTTTTTTGATATATATTTCAGCAATTGGGTTAGCTAAATTATCAAAGTATCCATATTTGTATTTTTTAATTAATTTTTTTACTATCACATCATGATAGTCGAGACAGATATGACATTCATCAAAAATAAAAGACTCTTCAGGCCATGGTTTTTTGGCAATTGGTAGTAGTTCCAAATTATTTAAACAGTCGATACAAAAAATATCCCCTTCTTTTTTGCAGGTTAAGCAAAACTGAGGAAAAATATAATCTAAAAAATTAGCCAAATATTTTTTTAGCTCAGGTAGCCAAGATGTTGAATTATTTTTAGTCATCGCTTTTCTTAGGATTAATGACTGATTTATTTTTTTACTTCTCGATTCGCTCCGCTCACTCGAAGAAAAAAACTTTTGTTCTAGCGTAGTCGAGAACTTTTTTAATATTTTATTATCGCAAGATAATTTTTTCTTTTACTAAATTAGCTTTTATATTTTTAGTTTTTTTACTGAGCAGTATTTTAGCTACCGGATTGGTCAGTTCTTGGTCGATTATTTTTTTCAAACCGCGAGCACCACCTTGGATATAATCTGGTGCCATGGTCAATAATTTATTTTCTACAACAATAGGAATAGTCAAAGCAACACCTTGATTTTTGAGTGTTTGAGCTAATTGTTTTATTTCTTGTTTGATGATACGGCTGGCCGCTTTTTTGTCTAGGGGATCAAAAACAACAACTCCACTCAAGCGGTTGATAAATTCTGGAGGGAAGTGTTTGCTCAGGCTAGATATCACCTTACTAGAAACGTTTTTAAATTTAGTATTTTCACTACCCAAATCAAAACCCATGACAGCTTCGTGATTGAATTGCGGTAGTCCAACATTAGAAGTCATGACAATGACGCAGTTGCGGAAATTGACAGTGCGTCCAGTGGCATCAGTCAGTTCTCCTTCCTCTAGTATAGGCAAGAGCAAGTTAAAAATATCAGCGTGGGCTTTTTCTATTTCATCAAAAAGTATCAAAGTATATGGTTTATTTTTGACCGTATCAGTTAATTTGTTACCTTCTCTATAGCCCACATAGCCAGCAGGGGAGCCAATCAGTTTAGAGATATTGAAGCTCTCAGAAAACTCAGACATGTCTATGCGCAGTAGATTTTGACTACCACCAAAAACAAAATTAGCTAATTGTTTGGCGGTTTCTGTTTTACCAACACCTGAAGGCCCGAGGAACATAAATGAAGCTAGCGGTTTATTTTTGTCAGTCAGTCCAGCTTTGGCTTGGCGAATAATTTGCGCAATATTTTCCAAAGCTTTTTCTTGACCAAAAACTTGACGACTGATTTTTTGCTCGAGATTAATCAGATTTTTTTGATCAGTAGCAGTCAAGTCACCAATCGGTACATGAGTC
>CAYVXP010000093.1:0-2807 GCA_964455165.1 uncultured Gammaproteobacteria bacterium | reverse complement strand
GACTGATACTAGTGCTTATGAAAATCTAGAGATCAACAAAATATCCGTCATCAATAGTCAGGAGCCAAATGCCAAGATTGCTGAGCTCAAAACAATGCTCCAAAATGGCTTTTTGAATGTTCAAGAGATCATTTGGTTTAAGACCAAGGACTCATATGATGATAATTTTTTGTTACGCTTGGACAAAGCAGAAGAAACTGCCAAATGGCTAGTAGCTAATAGACCGGAATATAATTATCTCTTGATTGATAACAGTGTTTTGTTGCTGAGCAAGGATTCTTGGTTGCCAAACAACTATACTGAGCAGCCAAAGATTGAATTGGCCAGCAACAATCTCGGTATGGGCGTCAATATTTTTTGGTCAAAGAATGAAGCCCCTAGTTTTTTAGCTGATTTGACCAAGTGGCTAAAGCTAGACACTGGCTTACCAAATATTTATGCCAATATTTATCAGCAGCCCGATGCTCAGATCAATATTCATGTCTGGCAAAACAAGTTAAGACAAGTGATCAATGCTAGTAGTACAGTGGAGTGGCCAAATCAGGTAAACTTTCCCATGAACGCTGATTTAGTTTTTGGTTTTGCTGATCATCCTACTGATGAGTGGCAAAATATAGTTAGCCAAAATATTATCCAGCCATTATTTACTGACTTACCCTACTATAGACTGTCACCCAAGAAGATAGAGGAGCAAGTTCTCAAAAATAATTTCATATATCTATCCAATAACAAGTGGTTGATGGCAAGTACTGAGGATTGGCAGTCCCGCATCAATGATTGGGTGCCGGATCTGAAGCTGAAAGAAGCTAGGAATAGACTACCAGACGGTACTGTCTATACTGAGTTTGTCAGCGAGCAGGGAGCTGAGGTAGAAGCTCTGAAATACCAGCAGTATGATTATTGGCACTTAGGTCAGTTTTATGGAGCTCAAATTGGTCCGTATTATTATCTATCAAACAGTGAAACCCTGATTCAGGGTACTTTTGTCAGTAAATATGATATTCAGAGCTATTTAGACCAATGTCAGATAGCTGGGGATTATAAGATAATCGATTTAGTGCAAATAAATAGCGCTAAAATAAAGGATGAGTTGATAAAAAAGACCTTATTAGACCAAAATATCAATAACCTCAGTATATTATCTTACGAAAATAACTTACAAATAGGCTTTAAGGCTTGTTTGAGGTAGTCAGTATACTAAAATTATCTTCTACACAGTCGTAGAACTTATTTTAATGCCCTTATTGTGGGTATTTTTTAATATCTGTGGATAAGTTGTTGATAGCTGTTGGTAACTTTTGACAAACTTGTCAACAAGTGGAAAAATATATTTTTATTTATGCTAATTTTAGCCAATAAGTAGCTTTGACACAAATGCTAAAATATGATATACTTATATTGTTAGTAAATAAGTACTTTAAATATTCCTTGGAACTGCACATTACTACAAATAGTAGTGTCTAGCTCTAAGAGCTTCACTGTTTTGAGTAATCAAGCCACCGACGCTTGAACAAAAGCAAAACAAAAACAAAATACAAAAAGGAAAATCCTTTTGCCGGATAGGCAATGAGATCATTCCGCTAAATGGTGGAGTTCTACAATTGATTCTGAGTCGGAATGAATCACATGACGTTTTCACAAGCACATATGCTTTGAGCCAATAAAACTTACAGGCGTAATAAAATACGCCAAAAGCTACGTGTGAAGACGCTACGGGACGCACTTACGGCCCACAAAGCTTATGCTAATATGGGGTGCTCGGATGTGTCCTGTTTTTTTTGTCAAAATTTTTTGACTATATTTATATCTTGCCAAAGCAGTCAATATTTGCTATTATACTGTGGTAATTAAAGGAGAAAACATGACATTTGATGCTAAATTTTTAGAAACCCGTAAGGGTGAGTTAGAAAAAAGACGTGAAGAGATATTGCGCGAATTAAACGTGGATACAGTCCAGATAGATGGTAATGATTTTAGTGCCAAGTTTGAGGATTTTGGTGACAAGGAAGATGAAAACGCTGCTGAAGTTGTAGATTTTGAGAAAAATTTATCTTTAGAAAAGACTTTGGAAATATCTTTATTCAATGTCGACAAAGCTTTGCGCAAAATTGATGAAGGTAACTACGGCTTATGTGAGTCTTGTGCTAAACCTATTGACCCCAAGCGTCTAGAAGCTTTCCCATCAGCGACAGCTTGTATGGATTGCAAGAGGAAATCTCTATAAACATTATGGTCAAATACTATTTGGGCTTGTTATCATTGATAATCCTAGATAGATTCTTAAAAATATTTTTTCTAAAAACATTGTCAGTCGATGGCAGTGTTTTTGCTTTGTATATCAATAAAAATATTGCCTTTTCTTTGCCGGTGCCAGCGCTAGTCTTGTATCCGATGCTATTTTTGGTATTTCTGGCTTTGGTTTTTGTCTGGTATAGAGACTTGGTGACCGAGAAAAAATATATTTGGCCTTATGCCTTGATAATTATCGGCGCCGCTAGCAATATCTGGGATCGTCTGCAGTATGGTGGGGTGGTGGATTATTTTAATGTGCCATTTTTTACGGTTTTTAATCTGAGTGATGTTTATATTTTCCTCGGAGTGTGCTATTTTTTACTTAGACAATTAAAAAATACAAGATGAAAACAAAAAGTATTATCAAATTATTTTCAGCGGTGTTGATTTGTTTGGGAGCTGGTTTTGTAGGCTCTTTTTTTACTACCCCAGAGATAGCTACCTGGTATCAGACTATCAATAAACCAACTTGGAATCCCCCATCTTGGCTTTTTGGCCCAGTCTGGACCACTCTA
>CAYVXP010000092.1:0-2846 GCA_964455165.1 uncultured Gammaproteobacteria bacterium | reverse complement strand
AAAAAACAATTAGGTACTATTACAATCTTGATCGAAGATCGTCAGACGCATGCCAATGATGTTCAAAACATGTTGACTGATGCCGGACACTTGATCATGTCTCGACTGGGAGTCAATGTGCAACCAGCTTGCGTCGATCATTGTACTGGCTTGATAGTGGTAGCTATGGCTGCCAGCACCAAGCAGATCAATGATTTGGCTAAAAGGCTCAACAAGCTTTATGGTATTGTCGCCAAGGCTAGTATTGTCACTAAGTAATTATTAAAATTGAAATAAAAGAATTATGAGTTTATTTGATGTCATTTTAGTTATCATTTTATTCGTTTTTGTCTGGCAGGGTTTTCGCTCTGGTGTCATTGGGGCTATCGGTGGTTTTATCGGTGTTATCCTTGGTATCTGGTTTGGCTCACACTATATGAACCAAGCTGGTTCTTGGCTTATGCAGGTTATCAATATTGACAATCAAGCCTTAGCCAATATTTTAGCTTTTGTCGCTATTTTTTTGGCTATCAATATAGTTATTGGTTTGCTAGTGAAAATAGTTAATTTAATTTTTCATTTCATACCTTTTATTGATTTGATCAACAAAATGTTGGGTGCGGTAGTTGGTCTTTTGGGTGGTGTTTTGGCCATTAGTACTTTAGTTTATTTATTGGCAAGATTTCCTATCAGTGAGTCTATTACTCAGTCTTTTCAAAATTCATTTATCTCCACTTGGGTTAGTAGTATCTCTATTGTCATAGAGCCATTCATTCCTGAAGCTATCAAAAGTATTCAATCCTTAATGTAATGTTATTTGATTCACACAGTCATTTGAATTTTCAGGCTTTCAATGAAGACAGAGAAGAAGTAGTTGCTCGTTGCAAAAATGCTGACATGCTGGTGGTAAATGTTGGCGCAGCTTATGACACTTCCAAGAAAGCTGTAGAAATAGCAGACGGCCAAAATTTTTATGCTGCCTTGGGTTTGCATCCTATCCATGTTTTCGATGAGGAGTTTGATATCGAGGTTTATCAAGAGTTGATTGATAAAAATCCTGGTAAAATTGTAGCCATGGGTGAAACTGGTTTCGACTATTATCATATGGATATGAGTTTTGCCAAAGGCGCCAAGTCAGTGGAAGAAATAAAAGCTAAGCAAAAAAAAGTTTTTTTAGAGCATATAGAGTTAGCCAAGAAAAATAATCTAGCAGTGATAGTACATGGACGTAATGGTGAACCTGCCTCGCCGTACGCGAGTCAAGGCGGGAATGAACCAAATGCCTATAAAGATATTTGCGAGCTACTAAAAGAATCAGATATCAAGCGAGGAGTGGTGCATTGTTTTGGTGGTAATATTGAGGAAGCTAAGCAAGTGGCTGATCTGGGATTTTATGTTGGTATTACTGGCATCGTCACTTTTGATAAGACTGGTGTTTTGGAGCAAATCGTCAGAGAGATACCACTAGAACAGATTTTGATCGAAACTGATTCTCCATATCTGTGCCCTGTACCATATCGAGGCAAAAGAAATGAGCCGCTGTATGTCCAATATGTAGCGGAAAAAATTGCTAATATCTTAGGTAAAGATAAACAAGAGATTATAGAAATAACTGGTGAAAACGCTAAAAAATTATTTAATATAAATAACTAAAAAATTAATTTGTATTTTATGGAAACAACGCCAACAACTAGCGTCGTAAACAAGGCAAGTGAAAAATTAATTTCTGTGTCAGAATTATTTTCTAAATCATTTGCACTTAGTAAAAATATTTTTTGGAAAGTGATTGGTATGAATCTTTTGCCAATGTTTACTTATATACCAATGGCACTGATAGCCGCTTTATTTTATCTAGCCTATTCTTTTTCCTCAAAATTAGGTTCGATCGCCTCTATAGCAATATACGTGATCTTGGGTATTTTGGCTTTGGCCGCTATTATTATTGCAGTTTATGCTTACTTGGTAGCTCAAGTCGGAACCTACTTGTTAATCAAGAATAAAGATAGCGATCCTAAAATTTGGCCAACATTCAAAGTTGCTAGATCTCAAGCTATTAGTTTTTTTGAAACAAATGCATTAGCTTCTATTTTTATATTTTTATGGGCCTTGTTACTCATTGTGCCGGGTATTATGATGGCTATTTATTATAATTTTGTGGCCATGATTTTTATTTTTGAGGGCCTCAAAAATAAAGCAGCTATGCGTCGCAGTAAAGAATTAGTCAAAGGTAAGTGGTGGCCAGTTTTCGGCAGATTATTTATTTTTGGGTTTACCATTTGGTTGATACTCGCCATACCAGCTATGTTTATTGAAGAAAAATCAACAGCTGATAAAATTTATTCATTTGTAAGCGATGTAATTTCATTAATTATTACTCCATTTGCCTTGGCTTATACTTATCATATTTATAAAAGTTTAGTTGAGTTAAAAAATAATAATAATTCCAATAATTAAAATGCAAACAACTTTACTTATTATATTAATCATCGGGCTGGTAGTAGTGATTTATTTATTATTGCAAAACAAAAAACCTAGTGATGACAAGTCACTAATGCTTTTGCAATCACAGATTTCTGATCTGACCAAACAGCTCGGTGAAAAGATAGATTCTACTACTCATCAGTCAGCCAAGATGCTTCAAGACCAGTTTATGGAGACTTCTCGTATATCCAAGGACATGACGGAGAAGCTTTTGAAGCTAGAGGAGACCAATAAACAAGTGGTTGGCTTTACTGATCAATTACAAAATCTAGAAAAAGTTTTGACTAATTCTAAAAATAGAGGATCTTTGGGTGAAGCTAGTCTGGAATTAATTTTGAGTAATATCTTGCCACCGCAGAGCTATCAGATGCAGTATCGCTTCAAAA
>CAYVXP010000091.1:2338-3013 GCA_964455165.1 uncultured Gammaproteobacteria bacterium | reverse complement strand
AGCTATCAGAAATCATGGAAGCCAATGCCAAACGTACAGGCAAAAATAAAATGGCGGCCATAGTTTTGGATCCCAATGACGGCAGTGTCATCGCTATGAACAGTTTGCCATTTTATGATAATAATATTTTCACTAGCGTTTTGAACAATGACGCTTATGCGAAGATCATCCAAGATCCCGATATGCCTTTGCTGAATAGAGTGGTGAGTGGGGAATATCCTATGGGTTCTGTTTTCAAGTTGGTCATGGGTGCAGCAGCTTTGCAAGAAAAAATTATAAATGACACATTTTCTGTGCAGAGCACTGGTGGAGTGAATGTCGGTGGTAATTTTTTTCCTGATTGGAGGCCATCAGGTCATGGTCAGACCAATATATATTGGGCGATTGCTGACTCAGTCAATACTTTTTTTTATTCTGTTGGCGGTGGTAACAATCAGTTTATCCAAGAAGGACTTGGTGTGGACAGGATTATCTCCTATGCCAAAAAATTTGGACTAGGTGCAAAAACAGGGATTGATTTACCATCAGAAGCAGTTGGCTTTTTGCCTAGCAAAGAGTGGAAAGAGAGTAATATGAAAGAAAGGTGGTATCTAGGAGACACTTACAACTTATCTATTGGACAAGGCTATCTTTTGACTACACCAATGCAGGCAGCCACTTTAGTATCATATTTTG
>CAYVXP010000091.1:240-2328 GCA_964455165.1 uncultured Gammaproteobacteria bacterium | reverse complement strand
GTATTTTGCCAATCATGGTAAACTTTTTGTGCCACATATCATAAAAGAAGTAAAAAGCGGGGATACCTCGGTAAATTATGAGCCAAAAGTAGCTTTGACTAATGTAGTAGATTCTGCTAATTTAGAGATAATTCGTAAAGCCCTACGGGAGACAGTAGTTAGTGGTACTGCCAAAAGTTTACAGTCAGTTTCAGTAGAAGTAGCTGGTAAAACCGGTACGGCTCAGTTTAATCGTAATAAAACACCACATTCTTGGCTAGTAGCCTTTGCCCCTTATGATCAACCAAAGATTTCTATGGCGGTCATAGTCGAAGAGGGTGGAGATACTGGCCTGGCAGTCACAGTCACCCGCCAATTTCTAGAGTGGTATTTTTCACAATAGTTTGTTAAGATAAGGATATATAAGTAATAAAAAAGAATAATTTATGGAGGATAATAAAGTTTTTACCCAAGAAGGCTTGGATAACTTGAAGCGTGAATTGGATGAATTAAAAAACGTCAGACGCAAAGAAGTAGCTGATCGTATCAAATCAGCTAAGGAGTTTGGCGATCTATCCGAAAACGCTGAGTATCAAGAAGCCAAAGAGCAACAGGCCTACGTAGAAGGTCGTGTTATTCAGTTGGATAATTTGATCAAAAATGCTGTAGTAGCTACCAGTGGTGGCGATAGACAGTTTATTGGTATTGGCTCTCATGTAGAAGTAGAAAAAGATGGTCAAAGGATGAGCTATACTATTGTCGGCAGCACCGAAGCTGATCCAGTCAACAAGAAAATTTCTCATGAATCTCCTATGGGTCAAGCTTTGATCAATCATAAAGTCGGCGATGAAGTAGAAGTAAAATTACCAAACGGTATTGCCACTTATAAAATAGTAGTTATTAAATGATTTTTGTAAAAAAAATTGGAATAGATTTGGGTACGACCTATACTTTGGTCTATGTACCAAAAAGGGGCATTGTCATCAATGAGCCTAGTGTTGTTGCTATTTCAGTTTTTGATAAAAAAGTTTTAGCAGTCGGTGATGAAGCCAAAGAAATGATTGGTCGCACACCGGATTCTATTATTGCTGCTCGTCCTCTGAAAAATGGCGTGATTGCTGATTACAAAACTACTGAGAGTATGTTGCGCTACTTCATCAATAAAGCGGTTGGTGGCATGAAAATATTTCGTCCCGAGGTCATGATTGCAGTTCCTGCAGGTATTACTTCGACTGAGCGTAGAGCTGTGATCGATGCCACACTCGCTGCTGGTGCCAAGGCGGCCTTTATCATCAAAGAGCCTATTGCTGCTGCCATTGGTGCTGATATTCCTATCGGCTCGGCTTCTGGTCATATGATTGTGGATATGGGCGGTGGTACTAGTGAAATTGCGGTTATATCTTTGGGTGGTATAGTGGCCAATACTTCAGTCCGTATCGGTGGCAACAAATACGATGCCGCTATCGGCGAGTATGTCAAAAAGAAATACAACATGGCCATTGGCGAAAGAACAGCTGAAGAAATAAAAATCAAAATAGGCTCAGCTCAGTATTTGCCAAAAGGTGAAAAATTATTTATGGAAATCAAGGGTCGCGATATGTTGACTGGTTTGCCACGCACCTTGACTGTGAACTCTGACGATGTGACTGAAGCCTTACAAAATGAACTCCAAGGATTAATTACGGCTGTAAAATCTGTCTTATATATGACTCCGCCAGAGTTATCAGCTGATATCATGGACAAAGGCATGGTCTTGTCTGGTGGCACAGCTTTACTACGCAATATGGACAAGCTACTTTCTCAGGCTACTGGCGTGCCAGCCTATGTAGCCGAGGATTCTTTGCTCTGCGTAGCTCGTGGTACTGGTATTGCGCTAGAGAATTTAGAATCATACAAACGTAGTATTTTATCTGCCAAATAATATGATCATTGGTTTAGAAGCAACTCGAGCCAATCACAAACACAAAACTGGAACTGAGTGGTATGCTTGGCATATTATCCAAGAGTTCAAAAAAATAAATACTCCACATAAATTTGTTTTGTATTATAATCAGGAATTAGAGCCAGCACTTTTATCCAGTGCTGAGCATTTTATTTTTAAGCAATTAA
>CAYVXP010000091.1:0-230 GCA_964455165.1 uncultured Gammaproteobacteria bacterium | reverse complement strand
AAAAAACTATGGACCCATTTGCGCTTAGGTTGGGAGCTAGTAGTGCGACCAGTTGATATTTTTTTTGCGACCAATGCCATACCGTTTTTTCATCGCGGCAAGATGGTTTTGACGGTGCATGATTTAGGCTTTATGCGCAATCCAGAGCTCTATCATCCTTTGGCTCGTATTTATCATCGACTATCTCATTATTTTGGTATCAAGCAGGCTTATAAGATCTTAGTGCCATC
>CAYVXP010000090.1:0-3026 GCA_964455165.1 uncultured Gammaproteobacteria bacterium | reverse complement strand
AATTATAAATATTTTCTACAGCATCAATAGTATTGGTACGACTACCATAAGTATAACGCACACGAGAGGTGATTTGCAGACCAATCTTTGTCTCACCTACAGCGCAATCTATATTATTTACTAGCGCCTGCTCTACGCCAGTAGCCGTCAAACAAATAGCTTTCAAGTTGATAGCCCTTCTAAAAAAAGTAGGCTGACCAGATCCATAATTATAAAAATCCCCATTAAAATTCAACACAGTCGTTGGAAGATTTATAGCTATATCCAAAGTACCAGCTGGATCACCCAGTGGTGCTAAAACTCCACTAAGATGATCAATGGTAAAATTATTAATACTTGGTGAGGTGTCATCTCTCAGACCATGATCCCATTCGTATATCTGAATACCTAGGGTACCGGTATCACTATCGGCATTGGCTTCACGAGCCAGCCAATTACTATCACGGATATTGCGGACCAGCTCGATACCCTCGCGAGCCAAATCAGCAGCAATCACCCGATTAGAATTTTCTTTGGCATTATTTAAATTATTTAAAGATAAAGAAAAAGCCGCCATGATACCAATCAAAAAAACAGTAATAGCAATCAATAGCTCAATCATAGTAAACCCGGTTAGAGAAAAACTAGAACTTTTCTTTTTAAAATAAGGTAATTTTTTATTAAATATGTTCATTTGTAATCTAAAAAATATTATATAAATCAAATGCCACTATCAATTGGACATATTTTTATATCTGGCGGACAAGAAGAGCTACTCCACTGACAATCCGTGCAAGTACCAGTTAGGTTTGCTTGGCAACAATTAACACCGGATATGCCTACTGTGCTACATACGGCCGTAGAATCAACACAATCATAACACCAGCCATAATGAGGAACATTGGCACACCTATTAGCATAATAACGAGGATCATCAATTTTTTCACACTGCTCAGTACCAGCTATCACACCATCGCCACAACTATTATATTTACAACCCATGGCCACGCTATTAATAGTAAAACCTGCTGGAAAACAGTTTGCATCAACCACACTATTGGGATCTAACGTGCAGCCAGTATTCACGCATCTTTCACAACTCTCTCCTGTCTCGACAATACCATTACCACAAACGATGCCACGCGCATCATAGGTGATAGACAAATTGCTCCAGACAAAACTATCGGCTGTTTTACGACCAATATTTATCTGTGATTTTGAATACTCTAAATCCACACCTCTACTCGTATTATGATATATTTCTATCTGATAATCACCATCAATACTAGTCTCCAAATTAGAAGCGACTATATTTTCACTAGCAAAAGTAAATGTTTTTGGGTTCACGTCTTTGATAGCCAAATCTCGTGATAACTTACTATTGGGATCAACTAAACGAAAAGCTACATTTGAAAGATAAACTTTTTTTATTTCATTAGCTGTACTACCAGCAAAAAGCGTATAATAGCTTTTGTCACTAGTCCCGTTACCATTTTTGAAAAAAATACCATAACCGCCCGTAGGGAAAGTACCGTTATTATATATAGCCCTACTAGCAGCCATGCTACGCACATAGCGAATGTCAGCGGCCAACCTAGTAGTATCCATCTTCAATAACTCCGCTGTGTTTGGTCGTAGATTAATAACATAAAAAACAGACAAAGTAGCGATGATAGCTATGACCACCAAAGCCTCGATAAGAGTAAACCCGGTTAGAAAAACACCGGAATTTTTCTGTTTCAAAGAAAATAATTTTTTAGTAATTCTACCCACTTTCACTATCAAAATATTATCCATTAATTTTTCTAACCGGGTAAAGGCTTTATTATTATTTTTTAACATATTAATAAAATAAAAATAACTTAAAATACCATTTTATAATCTCGGGGCCATAAAGCAGACTAGCAAAAGTAGCTATAGTCAAAAAAGTACCAAAAGGTACACGATCGGTCCATTGCTTTTGTTTGCCTAAAATTAAAAAAATACTAATGATACTACCAATGGTATAGGCCAAAATCAAAGCCAATAAAATATTTGGCCAACCTAATAAGGCGCCCATAAAAAGACCAATGCGTATATCTCCTCCGCCAATCCATTTACCTTTTGATATCACAAATTGTAACAGAAAAAAGCCAGCGCCAACCACGCAAGCCAAAAGCAATTTCCAAATATCTACTCCCAAGACAAGATTAAAAACAAAAGCAATGGCCGCAGCTGGCAACACAACTACGTCAGCTACTAGATAATATTTGAAATCATAAACAAATATCAAAATCAAAAAAGCTGTGGCTATCCACCAATTGAGCAAGGCAAACCACTGCAAATAAGTGGCCTGATATATGTCACTAGGTATGATTTTGATAAAAACCAAAACTAAACTCAAAGCAGTAAACAACTCAACCATGGGATACTGAGCGGAAAACTTATGCTTGCAATAACGACATTTGCCACCCAAATAAAAGTAGCTAAAAAATGGCACTAGATCCTGAGGGTGAAGCTGATGGCTACAAAAAAGACACTTTGAGCGACCACGGACAAAAGTCTCTTCCCGACGCAGTCGAAAGATCACTACATTGAGAAAACTACCTAAACCTAGACCAAAAATAAAAACAAAAGCTATAATCATATAGCTTTATTATAACATATTTACAATGGCTAGTATAACCCCTCCCATCCTCCACTTGACAGGGGAGGAGTTAAAAAAGTCCCCCTGTTAAGGGGGATTTAGGGGGTTAAAAAAACAAATTAGTCGGAAGGGCTTATTTCGCCCAATCAGTACAATAAAAAGCTGCCTCCTTCAAAATACGACAACGACCACCTTTGGCTTTGCTCACACCCCAAGCTGGCCAAGAGTTGTAAACCGTAAAATCAAGTTGATAATCATCGCTCTGAATAGCCAAGGTAGCATCAGCTGGCCACATCATGGTATTACGATAAAATATCTCTGCACCATCTTGATTCACACCCTGATCAGAAATAAACTTTACTTTATCCAAAGTCACCTTATCCAGCTCCGGATAAGTGCGATAAAAAGTATAATATTTTTC
>CAYVXP010000089.1:0-3062 GCA_964455165.1 uncultured Gammaproteobacteria bacterium | reverse complement strand
TTTACGACGCGGGGTAGAGCAGTTGGCAGCTCGCCAGGCCCATAACCTGGAGGTCGCCGGTTCGAGTCCGGCCCCCGCTACCAAGCTTCGACAAGCTCAGTTTGGAGAAGCTTACCCTGAGCGAAATCGAAGGGCAAAATCAATATTATTAAGGCAGGGTAGCTCAGTTGGTTAGAGCGTAGGACTCATAAGCCTGAGGTCGTGGGTTCGATTCCCACCCCTGCTACCATTTACACCCTCAGCTTTATAAAAAAATTAATTTAAATTCTATTCCGAGGTAGCTCAGTGGTAGAGCAGTTGACTGTTAATCAATTGGTCGTGGGTTCAAATCCCTCCCTCGGAGCCACTAAAAAAATCATCAGCTTTGGCTGGTGGTTTTTTTATAACACTAAATAAAATTATTATTTTTTAATTACTAAAAAACCTTTATCAAAAGTCAACCATTGTACTTTCCCCTGCTTCAATTCAGATGATAAATTATCCTCTGGAATGAGACGCACTAAATTCGAAGTAAAATTTTGATAATTATAATGCCACAACTCAAAGTAAACCTGATTAACTGTAATAGAGGTTAAACCAGTAACAACAAAACTGTGGTCAATACTTTCCAGAAACCATCCTTTGTCATCAGCCCTCCACCACAACAAATTACTGTTCATATCATAATCATTCAACTGGACATAAACTGGTAGGGATAAAATTTGTGGATGATTATTTGGATAATATAATTCTAAGGCTTGCTGTAAATTATTCCTAAATACCTCAGCTCCCCGCATATTGTCTGGTAAGCCCACACTAACAAGGCGAGCTCCTGCCTCTAATTGCAGAGAGGCATAACTAGTGACAATTTGCTGACTCAAATGAGCTGCCTTTGACCAAATGATATTCTTGTCATTGATAATAATCATGGAGCAGATAGCTATGAAAAATATCAAAAACATTTTTTTATTTATACTCAATTTCAAGTTTGCTAGCATCGAAAAAAACCAGATCACGAAAAAAGCTGTCGGTAGATATAAATAACGTTCGCCAGCAAAAGTAGTACGATGCAAGCCCAGTGGTAATACTGGTAAACAACTTAAAATTAATAAAGCAAAAATAAAAAATCTTTCTCTTTTTTTACTGCGCCACAAATAGCTAATATAAACTAATAAAAATACCAGCAAAGCAGTAGCCAATAACCAAGGAAAACGATACCACACTTTATAAGCTAACAACCTAAAATAACCAGCACTAGCCCAATCCAAAAACATGATGGCTAAATTACTTAAATACTCAAAAAATTTGAAGCTCAAACTTGCCTGTGCATAATACCCAAAAATTTGCCCAGTAGCCTGCCAACGTAAAATCAAAAAAATAAATAGAATAACAAAAAATGTAAATATTTTTTTCCAAGTTATTTTATGATTTAGTTGCCAAGAAATAAGTAATAAAGCCAAAGGCAAGCTTATCGCTATCTCTTTGGTAAATATAGCTAAAATAAAAAATACCAAAGATAATATCAGCTGACTAATTTTCTTAAGCTCAAAATACTTTGTATAAAATATCAGTGATGCTAAATAAAATAACGTAGCCCACAAATGTGGCCAAGCAGCAATCCATGATATGGCCTCAACTTGTACTGGCCAGATTAAGAAAAAAAGTCCGCAGACACTAGCCCAATAGGCTGAACGAACTTGGGTCTTAGCTAAAAGTTTTTTAGCTAAAATATAAACTAACCAAGCATTGCTAGCGTGCAATAATATGCTAACTGCGTGATACCAATGATAATGCAGGCCAAAAATACTAAAAAATATTTTCCACAACAAAAATAATAATGGATTATAGGATCCTCCTAAATTTGAACCCTCATAA
The DNA here is from genome assembly GCA_964455165.1 of uncultured Gammaproteobacteria bacterium. Taxonomy (GTDB): domain Bacteria; phylum Patescibacteriota; class Patescibacteriia; order UBA1558; family GWA2-36-10; genus CALMZN01. The sequence goes on along the minus strand of CAYVXP010000089.1, from coordinate 1,208 downwards.
TTTGTAACAAAAATCGACCAATCCCATGGTCGATTCTTAGCTAAACTCAGCCAATGAAAATCATCGCTAACAAAAAAATTATTAAACACTCTAAAATATATCAGGCCAGCTACCAGTAAATAGCAAAGCCAAATAAAAATTTGATTTTGATATAATTTTAATAGCGTGTTTTTCATCTAAAAAACTAAAGAAGTGAAAAATATGGTAATCAAAAGTTGTAAAGCCATGCCAATGGGCATAGTAAAATCATAACCAATCAAATTGTGCACATAGACATGAAATCTATTGTACCAACCCATGAACTTCAAGCCCATATAATCTGAAGCCATCCAGATCCAATCAGGCATCCAAGAACCCAACAAGGCGGAAATCAAAATATAGTTGTCAAAACGCATGCCGGAAGTCATGAATGAATAAACCAAGATAATAGAAAAAACTACATCGATAGCGGCAATTTTTAATTCAAATATCTTTTGATCGTGTTCATTTTTTTTGTGCAGATCAAATTCACTGTCACCATGCGGTATAAAGTCTAAGAAAAAATGCATGGCAAAGGCTATGACAAAAGCCCAAAAAGGATTAACTAATTTAGTAGTTAACCACAAACCCACCGAAGTGTGAGCGGTCATAAACATATATGTAAAAATTAATATTTAATAATCTCTGAGTTTACGCATGTCTTCATGCTTTTTGATACGCTCTAGAGCCTTGGCTTCTATCTGTCTGATACGCTCTCTGGTCACACCAAACTCTTGACCCACCTCTTCTAGTGTATGAGCCACGCCATCAGTCAGACCAAAACGCATTTCCAAAATCTTTTGTTCGCGAGGAGTTAGATCTTGGATCACACGACGAACATGGTCACTCAACAATTTCATAGCAGCTACACGATCAGGACTGATATTTTTTTCATCCTCGATAAAGTCACCTAGAGTACTATCATCATCGTCATCACCAACGGAAGCCTCCAAAGAAACAGTTTCCTGAGATATCTTGATGATCTGTCTGATCTTATCAATATCCTCACCCATCTCAATGGCAATCTCCTCTGGTAATGGATCACGTCCAAGCTCCTGTACCAAACGACGCTCAATCTGATTGAAGCGGTTGATAGTCTCGACCATATGGACCGGAATACGAATAGTACGGGACTGGTCAGCTAGAGCACGAGTGATCATGAAAACGATGGACGTGAAACGCCGCGTCGC
>CAYVXP010000088.1:0-3084 GCA_964455165.1 uncultured Gammaproteobacteria bacterium | reverse complement strand
CTTTTTTTTTTTTTTTTTTTTTCTACTCTTAAATAACGAGTGGCTAAAAAAGTAGAAATTGGCATAGCTAAAACTAGGCAAATACTACCAATCAAAGTACGTATAATTTCGGTGGCGATTAATTCGTGATTAACCACTTGTCCAAAGCTCAAAAATGGTTCCCTTTTTAAAGAAAATAATAAAAGTAAGGGTAAACTAGCGCCAGCATAAGCTAAAAATAAGGTATTAGTCATCGAAGATAAGTGTGCTACGCCAACCTTCATTGCTCTTTGATAGACCTCTAGCCAAGTTAAATGACTATTAGCTTTTTTTATTTCTTGTACTGTCACCATTTGACTGATGATCAAATCATCCAAAACACCTAGTGTACCCAAAATAATACCAGCCAAAAGTAGGCCTTGAAAATTAATAGGATACTGAGTCACGCCAATCAAAAAAGAACTATCCTCACTAGCTAATCCAGTCAATCTAGCTAGATTAGCAAACCAAGTAGACATTGAAGCAGTGACTAGTAGTGTCAGCAATACAGCCACTAAAGATAAATGACTCAAAATATTAAAACCCTCTGTCAGATATATCACCACTATAGCTATAATAGCACTAGCCAAAATAGCCAACCAAAAGGGATCATGGCCAGCCAAGATCTGCGGAACCAAAAAATACATAATAACCGCAAAAGTCAAAACTAAACTCAATAAAGCCTTTAAACCCTTACCTTTTGATAAAAATAAAACTAGAAATACAAAAATAACTAAAAGCCACAATAAACTTTGAGTACGCACATAATCTAAAACAAAGTATTGAACATTAGCATCTATGACCGTTTTCTGGACAATAACCTTATCACCAACTTGATAATTATTTTGTTCTACAAATTCAAACTCACTAACACCCTCGTATTGTATAATCGCATCTTTTTCCGGACCATCCAAAACTCTTAGTTCCAAATTTTGCTGTCTGAAACTAGAGCCGTCTTCACGTTTTATATCTTTTTCCAACAAAACTTTCTCTACTCGCGCCTTGAATTGCAACTCTGTAGAATTATTATCTTGAGCCAAAGAAAATAAAGGAAAAATTAATAAAAATAAAAAAATAAAAAAGATTTTTTTCATAATTTTTTTCTTGATAACATAGCCCAGTATAACATTTTTGAATCTGAAATTCAACTAAAAAATTACTACTTGACAAAAGCAAGTGATTTGCTTTATCATATAAGTATATGATCGTCTTGAGTGAAAAATTGAATAAACTAGGACTCAAAAATACCACCCCCATCTTGGCTGTCTATAAAATACTAGAAAAAAATCATACACCTATCTCTGCTCAAGAAATCTGGAAAAAACTTCACAAAAAAAATAATTTGGTCTCCATATATCGTATTTTAGAAAGACTGTCCGAAGCTAAACTGATCCGCCAAGATATAATCACTGATAAAAAACAACGTCCTGAAAAAGTATATTATCTAGCCGAAAAGCATCATCATCATTTTGTTTGTCAAAAATGCACTAAAATATTCTGTTTACCTTGCCCAATTAATATAAAATTACCAAAAAATTTTAAATTAAACACTCACCAACTTTTAGTTAATGGCTGGTGTCCTAATTGTCATAATTAAAAAATATGCTAATCACAATTATTTTAGCTTCCTTATTAATAAGTCTACTATCTTTTTGTGGCTTATTCTTTTTTACCAAAGAAAGATATAGCCATAAAATCATGGATGCAGCTATAGCTCTAGCGGCCGGTGTACTACTAGGTAATGTCTTTTTTCATATGTTACCAGAAATTATGGAGATGTCTCTAGATGGTGGCTTTGCACCATACTCTATTAGTGTCTGGATATTATTTAGTATTGTATTTTTGTTTTTGACTGAGCAATATCTCCACTGGCACCATTGCCATAGTCATCACGATGAAGATGAACACGAGCATGCTAGTCCGGCTGGCGTCAATATATTGATTGGTGATGGTTTACACAACTTGGTAGATGGTATGGTGATTGCTGCTAGTTTTGCTGTAGATAATACTGTCGGCTGGCTAGCCACCTTGGCTATTGCTCTTCATGAAATACCTCAAGAAATTGGCGACTATAGCTTATTATTACACTCTGGCTTTACTAAAGCCAAGGCTTTATTCTGGAATTTTATTTCCGGACTAATCGCTGTAATGGGAGCTATTATCACTTATTTTTATGCTCAAGTAGCTGAACATGAAATAATCTTGATTGCCTTGGCTAGTGGCAGCTTCCTCTACATCGCTATGTCTGATATTATGCCTCACCTCCAAGCTCAAAAAAGAGTCAACCAATTGACTCAAATCTCCTGGTTTATAATCGGTATTTTGACGATATTTTTAATTAACCGCTTTTTTAATTTCGAGGCCTAAATTCAATATTTTTTGAATAAAAAACAGTTTTATTGCAAGGCTGTTTTTGTTTTGCCTCTTGACAAAATTTCATACATGTGATATAGTGTGAAAGTTGACAATAAAATAACCAATGAAGCGAAGAAGCATTGTCCGTAATTTGGACGCTTGGTCCGACCTCAGGGTCGAGACAAGGACAATGTGGAGCTAGTAGCGTAACCGGCATTATACCAAGCACTAATCATGCTTAGTAATACTGGAAACTCCTACTATATAGGTGTTTTTTTGTAAGTTCTTTACCATAAACATGCGAAGAAGCGAAGAAGCATTGTCTGTAATTTGGACGCTTGGACAATGTGGAGCTAGTAGCGTAACCGGCCTTAATTGTTTGTGGTAAAAAACCACGAACTCAAACTGGTCAAAAATTTGACCAAAAAAAGGAGCTCGAAGATGAAGCGCATTTTCATCTACGCCAAGGAAGATCTGGCTAAAAACCTAGCCATGGTACTGTCCATGCGTGGGCACACTCCCATGTACAGCGACAGACCGCGCGAAGCACTGCGTCAGATCATCACCTTCAGACCGACACTGGTACTCGCTGAGTACCTGGATCCAGACATTGATGGTGAGTGGCTCTGCTGTGAAATCCGCAAGATCAAGCAGCTCGATGCCACGCAGGTGATCATGATGAGCGAGCTCGGACCAAACATCAGCAAAAGC
>CAYVXP010000087.1:0-3098 GCA_964455165.1 uncultured Gammaproteobacteria bacterium | reverse complement strand
TTTTTGACAATTTGTTATTATATGGGTATCCATGGTTCTACATGTTTTGCTAACGCAGCACTACCATATACAGCATCAACCATCAATGGTTCAGGATTTATTTTTGCAGCAGCAGCTTTTGAAATAATTATTGATATCGCCTTGGTATAGTCCGCAGTCAATCAACAAGCGAAAGCCATCTACATTGAGTAGATGACAGGAGCCAGTGACTTCCTGAGTGGCACCATATGATGTGAGGTTTATTTTTTGCATTAGTTATTTATTTTTAAAACTGTGGCATCCTCGAAGCAAACTGGGACACCCACTTCTACTGGGCTGTCTACAAATATTAATAAGTCTATTGGTTTTTTTATGGTAGAGTTTAGTATTATTTGTTTTTCTTGTTGGCTAATAGAAGATAGTCCCTAGTTAATTACTGGTTGGTTTAGTGCGTTTTTACTATGTACAGTATTTCCCTTATCAACTAGATCTGTCATAGCGCGAATTATTTCTTGTGAGCCACCAGTTATAGTAAATCCATCACATTTTTTAGTTACATCCCAAGCAGTGCGTTCGACGGAAGAATAATACCCTTTAATGACGGCGGTACCTAGAGGATAGTTACTATTACTATTGAATAAACATTCTTCTGCAGTACAGCGATCATTTATAAGAGTAAATTTATTTATGGCAGTTTCAATATTTTTTTGTTGTTCAGTTAATTTATTTCCTAAATCAGTCGTTTTGTTTTCCGCTTCAGTAATCTTAGTTTGCATTTCATTGCGCACTTTTTCTTCACTCATGCTAGCCATTTTTTTGGCTTTCATATTTTGCCAGTAGTATACTCCAGCGCCGACTAGTCCAGCTACTAAAATAACAATTATTATCCAGAGCCAAGTTTTATTTTTTGTTTCTGGCATAGGCATTGTTTGATTCATGATTGGTTCCATTTTTTTATTTTTTAAGATATTTAATACCAATAGTATACCACTTTTTGAGGTATAAAAAAATTACTGATTTTTTAGTAATAAAAAAGGGTGCTTACTGAGTAGTGAGTCAGATAAGCACCCCGAGGTGTCTAGGGTTGGCCCAAGTGCCAAGCAAACAGGCAGCCCAAGATCACCATGCCGAGCAGGATGCATGCGACGCGTCTTTCTGATGGGATTTCAAGCTGTTGCCGCAAATTACTTTTGCCTTTTTCGGCCACGCAGGTCTCCTTTGTTTGGCGACCACTATAAAACTAGTATTAATTGTTTTTTCTGTCAAATGAAAAAAAGAGCCCCCCGCCAGACCGAAATCTGACGGGGGTTTGTGAGAGAGGATCCCTGTTGAGTCACCCCTTCACCATCGCCGGCCACTTGGTGGCTGACGATTTTGTATACTAGTATATTTTGGCTAAAAAGTCAATGTTTAGTGGGGCAAAAGAAAAAGCCAGCTCTCTGTGAGAACTGGCTGGGGAAGCGAGGTGGGTCCTTCGGGACGACATAAGAGGTCACCGACCGCGCGAGGGGTGTCAGGGGACTACCAGCCTTAGCAGTGATGACTTTTGTCGCAATCCAAGGGACCCACCAAGAACAATTACTAGCCCATATTAGTTATAATACTGGTTTTTGTCAATAAAAAAACCCAACCCTTCGCGAAGGGTTGGGTTAGTCTTTATAAATATTATATTTTAGCTTCCCATTCTTTATAGAATCTATCTAAATATTTTTGCATGTACACGTGTCTTTCGTTGGCGATTTTTTTACCAGTCTTTGTGTTCATGCGATGTTTTAATAATAATAGTTTTTCATAAAAATGATTGATAGAGTGACCATTCTTTTTGCTATATTGCTTAAAATTTTTATGCATGGTCGGTTTCACATTGGGATCGTAGATTGGTCTATTTAGTTTGGCGCCAGTCGCAAATACCCTAGCAATACCTATGGCTCCTAGAGCATCAAGTCTATCAGCATCTTGTACCACCTTACCCTCTAGGCTTTTCATTTTTTCTTTTACTAGGGCACCTTTGAAAGATATGTTGTCTATAATATAAACAATGTCATTTACATCTTTTTCTGATACGGACATTTTTTCCAAATATTCTCTAGCTACTGTGCCGCCAATATTTTCATCGCCACCATGAAACTTGTAGTCAGCTATATCATGTAAGAGAGCGGCCATTTCGACGACAAACATATTTGCTTTTTCTTTCTTTCCAATAGCTTTAGCATTTTGCCAAACACGATAAATATGCCACCAATCGTGACCACTGCTTTCGCCATAAAAATTATTTTTTATGTAGGCAGTAGTTTTTTTAATAACTTGTTGTTTATTCATATGATAAAGTATAACATTTTTGTGTAAAATAAAAAGTCGCCGGTTAAGGCGACTTTTAGGATTTTATATTTTACCGACCAAATCTAGGCCTGGTTTTAAAGTATCTTTACCTGGTTCCCAGTTGGCTGGGCAAACCTGATCACCATATTTATTTACAAACTGAGCAGCTTGCAATTTGCGTAATAGCTCTTTGCCACTGCGACCAATACCATTGGCATGGATTTCCATAGTTTTCAACATACCTTCTGGATCAATGATGAAAGTACCGCGCAAAGCTAGACCTTCACCCTCGATATAGACACCATAGTCACGAGTGATGTTACCCGTTGGATCAGCGACCATCGGAAAGTTTATTTTTTTGACAGCCTCTGAGGAGTCATGCCAAGCCTTGTGAGCGAAAACTGTGTCAGTGGAGACCGATAGTACTTCGGCATTGAGTTTTTTTAGCTCTTCGTAGTGGTGAGCGAGGTCCTCAAGCTCAGTCGGACAGACAAAGGTAAAGTCAGCTGGGTAGAAAAATAATATTACCCACTTGCCTTTGTAGTCAGACAGTTTGATGTTTTTTATTTCTTCATCATGATAGGCCTCAGTAGCAAAATTTGGAGCCTTAGCGTTTATTTTTGGTGTGCAGTTCCAGCAAGTAGCTTCGTTACAGCCAGATTCACAAGCACCACCACAACATTCTTTATCTTCGTGCATATTTTTATTGTTTTAATTATTAAGTTTATTTATTTTTTAAATATTCTTCGCTGATTTTATCCCAATTGATGACTGACCACATATTTTCTAAATATTCAGCG
>CAYVXP010000086.1:0-3109 GCA_964455165.1 uncultured Gammaproteobacteria bacterium | reverse complement strand
CAGACCAATCATCGCTCAAAAAAAAAGTGCTTTCAATTTTCGTGAGGCAATAAAAAATAAAAAAATTATTATTATCAATCTATCCAAAGGTAGAATCGGCGAGATGAATAGCAATCTACTTGGTATGATTGTGATTGGTAAATTACTTTTTGCTTCTATGAGTAGAGTAGATGTGCCAGAGGAAGAGCGCAATGATTATTATCTCTATATTGATGAATTCCAAAACTTCATGACAGATACTATTGGTATTATTTTATCAGAAGCTAGAAAATATCGTTTGAATTTGATTTTGGCTCATCAGTACATAGCACAGCTAGTAAAAAATAATGACACCAGAATCAAAGATGCTATTTTTGGTAATGTCGGGACGCTAATTTCATATCGTATTGGAGTAGAGGATGCCGAGATTATTGCCAAGCAAATGGCGCCGGTTGTCTCGGCTTATGATTTGGTCAATATGCCAAAGTATACTTGCTATATAAAATTATTGATTGACAATGGCAATCCACCGGCCTTTAATTTTAATCCCATCAAGCCAGAGCGAGGTAATCTAGAATTAGCCGAAGCTATCAAGCAGTTATCGAGATTAAAATACGGTCGTGATCGTCAGATTGTGGAAAATGAAGTAATGCAGAGGATAATTGTATAATAGTACTTTTTAGGCTAACCCAGTTAGAAATTATTTTTAAGTATTTTACTAGATTATTGGTAAAATTAGCAGGTATCTGTTTATAAGTTCAACTTGTAAGCTAGCTAGGGTAAATTTCTAAACTGGGCTAATATTAGCCAAATATATAGATCATATAGTAAAATATTACAAAAATAAAATTTATTGCCAAAATTATTTTTTTGTGGTAATTTTATAGCAGAAATAAAGAGTTTTAGGGAAACAAAAATAAAAATGTCAAACGTCAAAAAAATTAAAGAACTAGAATCCTTAATATATTCACTGGAGTTGGAATTGAAAAAAACTAAAGTGATTATGGGTGAATTGACTGGTGAAAAAGGTAAGAAAGCCGTGGATTATACCCTGCGAGCTGGTGAGCTAAACCAAGACGATGAAAATGAAAATGGCGTAGTAGTCGAAGGTATTTTCAATGGCCAGATCATGATTGGTCCTGATGGCAAGCAGTATTCTGTCCCAGCCAACTATGCTTCCAAGTCAAAACTAGTAGAAGGTGATATTTTGAAATTAACTATCGATCGTAGTGGAGCTTTTATCTTCAAACAAATATCACCAGTTGATCGTAGTCGTTTGGTAGGTCGTCTAGTCAAAGATAATAATTTAGGAGAATTTGTAGTTTTAGCCGGCGACAAAATTTATCGTATTTTGATGGCTAGCATCACTTATTTCAAAGGTGAAGAAGGTGATGAAGTAGTTATTTTGGCACCAAAAAACCACGATGGTACTTGGGCTGCTGTAGAAAATGTCATAAAAAGTAAAAAAAATAAATTCGACGAAGTGGAAATAGATTTTTAGGCCAAATATGAATTCGGAAGTAATTTACAGAAAATACAGGCCAAAAACATTTAAAGAAGTAGTTGGCCAGAGGCCGATAAAAATCACCCTAGAAAACGAGATACTCTCTGGTCAGGTGGCGCATGCTTATTTATTTGTTGGACCAAGAGGCACGGGCAAAACTACAATCGCTAGATTGCTTGCCCGTTCTTTAAATTGTCCAGAAAAAAAAGAGCAGAGTGCCGAGCCTTGCAATGAGTGCAGTACTTGTCGCCAGATCAACAACAATCAATCCATGGATATTATTGAGATTGATGCGGCCTCAAATACTGGTGTCGACAATGTCCGTGACAATATCATTGGTAGTGCTCAGGTGCCACCATTTAGTAAAAATGGCTACAAGATATTTATCATCGACGAAGTACACATGTTGTCCAAGTCGGCTTTCAATGCCTTGCTCAAAACACTAGAAGAGCCACCAGCTAGAATTATTTTTGTCTTGGCTACCACCGAGGTTCATAAGGTGCCGCAGACTATTATTTCTCGTTGCCAAAGATTTGATTTCAAAAAACTAACACAGTCAGAGATTTTGGGTCGCTTATCAGAAATTATCGAGTGGGAAAAAACTATTGTACCAGAACATATTTTAGCGGAGATTGCTCGTCGAGCTGATGGTGGTCTGCGTGATGCCGAGTCACTCTTGGGCCAGATCATGTCTCTAGGCAATGGTACAGTAGATGATGAGCTAGCTTCTATAGTATTACCGCGTAGCAATTGGAAAGAGATCAATGAATTGACTGAAGCTCTCAAAGTCCAAAATCTAGCCGCTGCTTTGAATCAAATCAATAAGCTAGTCAATGAAGGTGTTGATTTGAAAATGTTTATTGAAGATCTGCTAGAGTATCTACGACAAATTATGCTCTACGGCATTGTCGGTAGTAGCTGGCAGATTGATGCAGTAGCCGAGGTCAAGGAGGCTATCACGGCTCATGCTAGAGATTGGTCACTACCAGATTTATCGAGATTGATTAATATTATTTTAGCTAAACTGAGTATCAAAGATACTTTGGTTGAGCAATTGCCACTGGAGCTAGCTTGTGTGGAGTATTTATTGAAAAAATCTCCAGAGATTAATTTGAATAAAAATATAGTCGAAGCAGAAGTTGAAATAGCATCAGTTGCCACAACTACTATCAGTGGTGAGCCGACTAACTACCATATTTGGCAACAAGTGATTGAGGAAGTGCGCAAAATCAATAAATCACTAGCTGTCTTATTGCAGCATAGTCATCCGCTCAAGTTAGATGAAAAATATATAGTAGTTGGTTTGGAGTACAATTTTCATTTGGAGCAACTCAATAAAGCAGCAGTCAAAAATTCTATCAGTGATGTCATTCACAAAGTAACCAATAATAAACTGCTGTTAGATTTTATTATTGATGATGCTTTTATACAGAATCACCAAGTATTCAAAGGTAAAAATGAAAAAGAAGTAGAGGAGATTATGGATGCTTTTGGTGGGGAGTTGATTTGATTGACTTAATGTTTTAATTGTAATATTATTTTTCAAGCCATTCGGGGATCGTCTAATGGTAGGACAACGGGTTCTGGACCCGTTAATTGGGGTTCGAGTCCCTATCCCCGAGCCAA
>CAYVXP010000085.1:0-3110 GCA_964455165.1 uncultured Gammaproteobacteria bacterium | reverse complement strand
TAGATATTGGTAGTTTGACTTATGAGCAAGCCAAGAAAAAAACTCAAAGCGAATTAGACACCCTGAGTCGCCGTGGTTTTGTCTATGTGGGTCAAGATAAAAAAGCCACCATTTATCCGATTGTAAGTTTAGGTTCGGCTGATAGCTCCTTTCCTATAGTGATGTGGCAGCCTGAAAAAAGCCTAGAAACTATATTAAAATTTCAAAAAGACGAAAGACCTAGCAATTTGTTGAATAAAATAAAAGTCATGCTGGGCGGTAAGTCTTGGTATTTAGATTATACCTGGGACAAAGAGAGACACCTTGGTATTTTGCAGGAAGATTTCAATGGTTTGTTGGCTAGTAAAAAAGAAGCTAGTTTCCAATTTGATGCAAGTAATAATTTACAAATTGACACAGAAGTTGTAGGTAAGACTTTTACCTATGAGCAAGCCATGAAAGATACTGAGGAGCAGATAAAAAATTTATACTTAGCCGATATAAAATTAGCAGTAGTTGATGATAAGCCAATGGTCACTAGCGAGGTGATAAATAAATTTCGTGATGAAATCAACACCACAGTCAATCAAGGTGATTTGATAGCTAGCTACGAAGACAAGACTAGGACTATCAAGAATGCGGATTGGCGTCAGTGGCTACAAGTGAAGTTCAAAAAAAATAAAAGCTATCTTGGCTTTGACATCGAGAAGGCTAAAAAATATTTTGACGATAATAATTTTAGCAGCGAGATAGAAATATTAGTTCAAGATTCAAAATTTAAATTGACTGACGGCAAAGTCTCGGAGTTTATGGCTAGCCGTGAAGGTAGAATGATAGACTGGACAAAAACTATCGCTGAAGCAGAAAAAATAATTTCTGATAATAAAAATAATTTTGTAGTTGTAGTTGAAATCGTAAAACCAAAAGTGGTGAACAACGATGCCAATGATTTGGGTATTGGCACACTGCTTGGTACCGGTCACTCAGATTTTAGTGGTAGCCCAGTCAATCGTGTACACAATATCAATGTCGGTGCCAATACACTCAATGGATTACTCATTAATCCTGGTGAAGAGTTTTCCTTGATCACTGCTCTTGGCGACATAGACGGTGAACATGGCTACAAACAAGAGTTGGTCATCAAGGGCAACAAGACAATTCCAGAATACGGTGGAGGATTGTGTCAGATTGGAACGACTGTATTTCGAGCAGCTTTGAGCACTGGCTTACCGATCAAAGAAAGAAGAAATCATTCTTATCGAGTGAGATATTATGAGCCCGCTGGTATGGACGCTACTATTTATGACCCCAAGCCAGACTTGAGGTTCCTCAATGATACTGGTAATTATGTCTTGATCCAATCCAGAATAGAAGGCATGCAGTTGTACTTTGATTTTTGGGGTACCAGCGATGGTCGTGTAGCTACTACTACCAAGCCAATAGTTTATAACCTAGTACCACCAGCACCTAGCAAGCAAATCAAAACTACCGATTTGAAACCCGGACAAAAGAAATGTACCGAGTCTCCGCACACTGGCGCTGATACCAAGTTTGATTATTCAGTCTTGTATCCTGGTCAGACGGAGCCAATCAAAGAAACATTTTCTAGTCACTACATACCTTGGCAGGAAGTTTGCTTGATCGGAGCAACTCAGGAAGAAATCGATGCCGAGAAAAATGGAGGAGTCGGGACTGGTACAGCTAGTACTACGCCAACTACCACACCGCTAACTCAATAAAATAAAAAAACAGCCCCGCATCTATAAAGATATAGGGCTGTTTTATTTTTCCAAGCAGCTGTGTCCAAGAAAACCATTTCTTGAAATAATTCAGCCTGAACCAAATTAGACGAAAAAAATGATTCCCATGCTTGTCGTGGACACAGTTGCCTGAAAAAATGCTATAAATGAACTTCGTTAAACAGACGTCCCATGATATCATGTTTACCCATGTTTGTCAATAGTCATAAATTCTGTTATAATTTAAATACTTTTCTTGATCTCTAGGCATATAAATAGATGGCTAGCTATATTCCTTGACCAAGATGAGAAATTTAGCTAGAATCAGGAAACTAATTAAAAAAAACTATGGGTTTACCTACAAAGAAACTTACAAAAAGTTCCGCACGTCGCCGCGCAGCACACTTTGCTTTGAAAATAGCTAGTACTACCAAGTGCAAAAATTGTGGCGCCGTTATTTTACCACACCGAGCTTGCAACAAATGCGGCTTTTATAAGGGAGAGAAAAAAATTAAGAAATAATTCATGGCTAATCGTCATTTAGCTAGAACTATTGTTTTACAGACACTCTTCGAATGGGATTTCAATAATCATCAAGGAAACATTGATGATATTTTGAATTTTAATAAAAAAGAATTTGCCCCAGAGTTTGATGATCAGGGCTTCTCTCTGAATCTAGTCAAGAAAGTTTTGGATAATCAAAAAGCCATTGATAAGTTGATTGGCAAATTTGCTCCCGAGTGGCCTCTAGATCAGATTACTTTGGTGGATCGCAATGTCTTACGAATAGGTATATATGAGCTCAAAGTTGACCATGACATACCACCAAAGGTAGCTATCAACGAAGCTATTGAGCTAGCCAAAGCTTTTGGCGGTGATGCTAGTGGTAAGTTTGTAAATGGTGTCCTGGGTAGTATCTATAAAGAGATGATTACCAAAGGCGAAAAACAAACCTTAGTCAGTCAGGGTATCAAAGAGGTGTCAGCTGGTGGCGTCATTTATCGCCAGGAAGATGATGGTTATTATTTTGTTTTATTACTAGATGCTTATGGTAAGTGGACTTTTCCCAAGGGCCATGTCAACGATGGCGAAAGTTTAGAAAAGGCTGTAGCCCGAGAATTATTTGAAGAAACCGGTCTCAAAAATTTAGTAGTCAAAGATTTTTTGGGCGAGACACAGGTCAAGGTACACAAGCCAGACGAAAAACCTTATCGCAAACTGATAAAGTACTTTTTAGTCGAGACTAAAGAAAAAGATATAATAGTACCAAAAGTTTCCGAGCTACTTGACGTCAAATGGTATGCCAAGCACGAGATATTGGATACCTTGGGCTATGATAATGCCAAAGATATTTTCAACATGGCTTTGCAGAAACTAAATCTGGAATAAGAT
>CAYVXP010000084.1:0-3168 GCA_964455165.1 uncultured Gammaproteobacteria bacterium | reverse complement strand
ATTATTTATTGAAAAAAATAAAGGCGTATAGTTTTATGTTTTCTTATCCGCAGTGGCAAAAATTATTGTATTATCGTGGCTTGATCCAAAAAAATAGACAGCGTAGTGATAAGCAAGTCGTTCGTAATTTTTCTGGCAAAATATTATTTCAAGCCTTAAATAGTCCAGCCTTAAGAATAGCTAATTTTTTCTTTGGTATTTATTGGCGTCTAATTCGTTTATTAATAGTTTGGTAATGAAAATAGCAGTTATCTGTTCAACATTTCCACCTTATAGTGGCGGCATGGGTAATGTCGCTTATTATAATGCTTGGTATTTAGCTACTCAGGGTCACCAGGTGACAGTCTTTACACCTATCTACAAACGTCTCAAAAATGTCAGGGATGAATATCCTTTTAAAGTAGAGCGTCTTTATCCTTGGTTCAAATATGGTAATAGTGGTTTTTTGCCACAACTTTTATGGAAGCTTTGGAATTTTGATATCATCCATTTGCACTATCCATTTTTTGGTGGTGCCGAAATTGTGTATTTTTTAGATAAGATAAAAGATATTAGCTTAGTCACTACTTATCATATGGATGTAGTCGGCACGGGAGCCTTGGCGAATTTTTTCCGTTGGCACACTGAGCATGTGTTGCCGAGGATTATCGATCGTTCGGACAAGGTCTTGGTCACTTCTTGGGATTATGCCAAAAATTCAGCCTTGAAAGAATGGATTGTAGCCGAGCCGGAAAAATTTGAAGAAGTGCCAATTGGTGTTAATCATTTACTTTTCAAGCCTCGTTTTCGTGACAAAGAAATGATGAAACAATACGACCTTTATGACAAGAGTGTTATTTTGTTTGTCGGAGCTCTGGATAAGGCCCACTATTTCAAAGGCGTTAATATTTTGATTCAGGCTATCTATAAGCTCAATGACAATGATGATTTTAGAGTTTTGCTTGTTGGTAGTGGTGACATGATGGATAGCTACAAGAGTTTAGCTGATAATTTGGGTTTGAGTAAAAAAATTATTTTTATCGGTAAGGCTAGCGATCAAGATTTATTAAAGTATTATGCTTTAGCTGATATGTTGGTTTTGCCGTCTATAGATAGATCGGAGGCTTTTGGTATTGCGGCTCTAGAAGCGATGGCTTGTGGTGTGCCAGTTATTGCTTCAGATTTGGCTGGTGTCAGATCTTTGGTCATAAAAAAAGAAACAGGATTATTGGTCAAACCTGGTTCAGTTCAGAATTTGACAGACATGATTAGAATTTTATTAAAAAATTCTAGGCTAGCCAGATCTATGGGTCAGGCTGGCCGTAAAAGAGTTTTGGCTAACTATACTTGGGATCTTACTGGTCAAAAATTAAATAATATAATCAATAGTATAAAGTAATGAATCCAGTTAGAAATTCACGAATAATATTTATGATATACAGTATGGGTTATTTTTTACAATTTTATTTTGGTAGGCAAAGATTTAATAATTTAAATTTCTAACCGGATGAAGTTTGCTGTTATTAGTAATTTGTATCCACCACTTATTCGTGGTGGGGCAGAGATCATAGCTGCTCAAGAAGCTAAGGGTTTGAAAAAAGCTTGGCAGCATGTTTTTGTAGTGAGTACTAAGCCCAGGAGTATTAAAGTAAATAATCAAAAAATTAATCATAACAATAAAAGCTTTTGGTTGGACGAGGAAGAGGGAGTGAGTGTTTATCGTATTGTCCCAATCAATATTTATTATTATATTAATGATTTTTTGCATGCCGCTCCCTGGCGTTTTATTTGGCATATTATAGATACTTTTAATATTTTTTCTTATTGGCAAATCAAAAAGATTTTACAACAAGAAAAACCAGATGTAGTCATCACGCACAATCTGATGGGCATAGGATTTTTGATTCCACTACTCATTCGTCGTCTGGGTATCAGGCATATACATACTATCCACGATGTACAGCTAGTCACACCATCAGGCTTGATTATAAAAAATAAAGAAAATGCTTGGTCACATCGCATTTTTAGATATTTGGGCTATCCTTGGTTGATGAAAAAATTATTCGCCTCTCCAGACTTTATTGTTTCACCATCTCAGTATTTATTAGATTTTTATACGACACGAGGTTTTTTCCCAAAATCAATTAAAAGTGTTATCTACAATCCTACCGAAGTAGCATCAAGTATCAAAAAAGTAAGCAGTGACAAATTAAATTTAGTTTATTTGGGACAGATTCATGAGGCCAAGGGTGTCATTAAGTTAATAAAATTATTTAAGCAATTGTCATTGGAAAATGCTCGTCTACATATCATCGGTGGAGGACCGGACTCCAAAAAAGCCATGGCCGCAGCCGGTGAAGATAAGCGTATTATTTTTCATGGCTGGCTCAACCATGCTAAATTGTGGGAGCTTTTGGCTAAGATGGATGCTTTGGTTTTTCCTTCATTGTGTTATGAAAATTCACCAACCGTTATTTATGAAGCTTTGAATTTAGGTTTGCCAGTAGTATGCTCAGATATCGGAGGAGCCGGAGAGCTGATCAAAG
Organism: uncultured Gammaproteobacteria bacterium; assembly: GCA_964455165.1. Lineage (GTDB taxonomy): Bacteria > Patescibacteriota > Patescibacteriia > UBA1558 > GWA2-36-10 > CALMZN01. The sequence continues at coordinate 643 of CAYVXP010000084.1, read as the reverse complement.
AGGGTTACAATGGTTGGAAGTTTCAAGCTGACGACGATGAGACTTTGAAAAAAATCATAAATTACCTTTATAATAATCGTGATATTTTACCAACACTAAAAGATAATTGTATAAATAGTGTGTCTGATTTCACACTGGGTAACTATTGTCAAAAAATTATTTCTCTAGTTAATGAAGAAAATAAATAATTACAAATTAATTGGTTTGCTAGTTTCCATTATTGCTTTTATTTTGTATGTGGTGCCTATTTTATTTTTGTGGTACCCAGAGTGGCAAGAGTCAAAACATTTAGCTTTCAATTGGCCAGACGCCAATGCTAATTTTTGGTCAGTCTCGCAAATTGTTAATAATTTTAGTATTGGTGAATTTGATGTCTTGAATACTCCTAGTGATTTTTTATTGCACACTCGTAGTCAAAATGTCATTGAAGGAGTGACTTTGCCAATGACATTTTTGCCGAGTTTGTTTGTCATGTCTTCTTTGTCTTGGCTCTTTGGTCAATTTTCAGCACTTTTAGTAATACCATTGTTAGCAGCTAGTATAGTATTTATTTTTTATTTATTAGTTTTAAAATTATGGCAAGATAAGCGCTTGGCCACTATCAGCAGTATATTGTTAGCTACTTTGGGTCCATGGGTTTATT
>CAYVXP010000083.1:0-3184 GCA_964455165.1 uncultured Gammaproteobacteria bacterium | reverse complement strand
TTACCAAAGAAATCTTCCACAGTTTTTTGGACCAAAGGCATACGAGTCATACCGCCAACCAAAATAACTTCTTCAATGTCTGTGGTTTTTAGTCCGGCATCAGCCAAAGCCTTGCGACAAGGCTCTAGCGTCTTATCAACTAAATCACCAATCAATTCTTCCAACTTAGCTCTAGTCATTTTCAAAATCAAATGTTTTGGACCAGAAGCATCGGTAGTGATAAATGGCTGATTGATCTCAGTCTCCGAAGCAGAAGAAAGCTCAATCTTGGCTTTTTCAGCAGCTTCTTTCAAGCGTTGCAAAGCTAATTTATCATTAGCCAGATCAATACCTTCTTGTTTTTTGTATTCCTCAATAATCCAACGAATAATTCTTTGATCAAAATCATCACCGCCAAGATGAGTATCACCATTGGTTGATTTTACCTCGACTGTATCTTTGGAGATATCCAAAACAGAAACATCGAAAGTACCACCACCCAAGTCATAGACTACAACTTGTTGATCTTTTTTCTTATCAAAACCATAAGCTAAAGCAGCGGCTGTCGGCTCATTGATAATACGCTTGACATCAAGACCAGCAATGCGACCAGCATCCTTGGTAGCCTGACGTTGAGCATCATCAAAATAAGCTGGTACAGTGATTACTGCTTCAGTTATTTTTTCACCCAAACGCTCTTCGGCATCGGCTTTAATCTTTTGCAAAATCATAGCTGACACTTCTTGTGGTGAATAATCTTTGTCGCCCATAGTGACTCCTACACCTTCACCAGATTTTTTGATCTGATAAGGCATTATTTTTAGATCACGCTGTACTTCTTCGTCAGTAAACCTACGACCCATCAATCTTTTGACGGAAAAAATAGTATTGACGGCATTGGTGACAGCTTGACGCTTGGCCACTAGACCAGCCAATCTCTCGCCACTTTTGGATATTGCGACGATAGAAGGAGTAGTCCTGTTGCCTTCTTTGTTTTCTAAAATTTTTGGTTGACCACCCTCGACAATAGCCACTGCAGAGTTGGTAGTACCCAAATCAATTCCTATAATCTTTGCCATATTATTTTTAATTTAATAAATTTATTAATTGTTTATCTTCTAATAATTTATGCACTCGCAAGACATCATCAGTTGATATTTCTTCGTTGGATATAAAGCCCATAACTTCATCGGCTTGGAGATCGGTCAAAATAGAATTACCGACTAAGCCTTGGGGCATGGTAGCAAGTCTAGTCAATAGATGTGCTCCACAATGAGCGCAAGTCACATGAGTCAACAAACCAAATTCATTTTCACTCAATATTTGAACCAAAGTCTGTTGATATTCACGCTGACAAACCGGACAGTGCTTAATCAAACGTAAATTAAGCGGTAAATTATCCATTATTTTTTTATATTAATTTTAATATTTTTTGATTTAGCTTTTTCCTCTTTTGGTAATACTATGCGCAAGAGACCGTTATCAAAATTGGCTTCCGCCTTGTCACTGTGTACAGACACTGGCAACAAAACGCTGCGATGAAATGAACCAGTACGTACTTCTTTGCGATAATAATTTTTTTCATCAATTTCGCTAGTACTCTGACGTCTCCCCTCAATGGTCAAGACATCATCATTGACGGCGATATTGACCTCCTCTGGCTTGATACCAGCTAGAGTTGCTTCTACTACTACATTGTCTTTATCCTCATAAACATCGATAGCAGGCATAAAATTGTTCAAACTTTTTTCAATGTTATCAAAGGTGTCGACAAATGGTGTCCATGGTATTAATGACATATGTTTGTTCCTTTCTATTAATGCCTTTGTTGGCTTTTTATTTTTCTTAATTTATATTATTGATAATAACTTTAGCGGGTCTAATCACCATTTGCTGAAATCTGTAGCCACTTTGTACTTCTTCAACTACTAATTGATCAGCTTTTTTTTCATCACTGACATGGCTAACTGCCTCGTGCAGATTGGGATCAAAATTTTTACCGACACTATCAATCTTTTCTACTTTATGATCGCGCAAAAAATTTTGCCAAAGTTTAAAAGTATGTTCCAAGCCTTGGACCCAAGCTTCTTTTTTCTGCTCGGCTGGCACATGACTCAAAGCTATCTCATAATTATCAAATATTGGTAAAAGCTCTATGATCAACGAAGAAAGAACAAAGTCATTGAGCTGTGACATCCGCTTATCAGTTTCTTTTTGCAAATTCTGATAGTCAGCCAAAGCTTTTTTCCAGCCCTCTAGATTGATAGCAGCCTCATCTTTTGTTTCCACTACTTCTTCAGTACTTTCTTCATCAGGCTGTGTGTTTGCTTGTGTTTGCTTATCTTTTGACATATTATTTTACAATTTTAGTTACTGCATCCATAAGACCTAGAGTTTGATTATAATTCATACGCAAAGGACCTAAGAAAGCTAACAAAGATTTTTCTGGAGTATACAGTGGGGCAATGACTACAGAGCAATGCTCTGACCAAGGATTTTCTGTACCCAATAATACCTGCGGCTTATCAATCTTGTGAAACATATTTGACATAGCACGCTCCAAAGAATCAACTACCTGACCCATGGATAAAACCATTTTATAATCTTCAAACTCTGGTTGGGAAAATAAATTGAATAATCCAGTGATATAAATATTATTTGATTCTCGGCTTAGAATAACTGCCAAGTTAGTTTTATCAGATAAAATTTTTATCATCTGACGAATATCTGATTTATAAGCATCTTCCAACTCTGACAAATCTTTGTGGGCAGAACTTTGTATGGATAATAAATTGTCCAAATAATATCTATAGCCACTAGCAGTTGGTATACGGCCAGCTGAGGTATAAGGCTGAGCAATAAAACCTTTTTCTTCTAAATCAGCCATTTCATTACGAATAGTAGCGGAACTCAAATCAAAACCACTGTCTTCAGCCAAAGCCTTAGAGCCAACTGGTTTGGCAGTAGCTATATATTGCTCCACTATAGCTTTCAATAATTTGTCGTATCTAGCTTCCATATTTGGTATTATAAAGCAAATTAGCACTCGATGTCAAGGAGTGCTAAAAATAAGCATTTTCCTCTTATTTTACTCACGTCTCAAGGCTGTAATAGGGTCCAGTTCAGCCGCTTTTTTGGCTGGATATGAGCCAAATATCAGACCCACCAAAGTCGAAAAAAATAGAGATATCAATATGCCAATATA
>CAYVXP010000082.1:0-3205 GCA_964455165.1 uncultured Gammaproteobacteria bacterium | reverse complement strand
CGATTAGCTTTGTGGACTAGCAGGGTGTTGGCTCGCGGTATATCTAGACCATTGGCAATGATAGTGGAGCAGAGTAGGACATCGATCTGACCAGTATCAAAATCATGCATGACGCTCGCTAATTTTTCATCTTCCAGCTGGCCATGAGCAATCGCTATTTTTATTTTTGGTAAAAGATGAGTTAATTTTTTGTAAGCCAAATCAATAGTCTCTACTTGGTTGTATAAATAGTACACTTGGCCTTGGCGGGCTAATTCTTGTTTGATAGCCTCGACTACTATTTGGTCATTTTCTTCGACGACTTTGGTGATGATGTCTTTGCGATTTTTGATCGGATCATTGATCAGACTTATATCCTTGATCATGGACAAGGCCATATTGAGAGTACGCGGGATCGGTGTGGCGGTCAGTGTCAGGAGATGGATGTTGGCTCGATGTTTTTTGAGTTTTTCTTTGTCTTTGACACCAAAGTTTTGCTCTTCGTCAATAATCAATAATTGCAGTTTAGGGAAATTGATATCGCGTGATAGTAGGCGATGAGTACCGATGATGATGTCAGCGGTGCCTTCATTAATACTTTCTAGATTGGCTTTTATTTCTTTTTCTTTTTGCCAGCGAGTCATGAGCACTACTTTGATGCCGGATTTTTCAAAACGACTGACAAAATTATCATAGTGCTGTTGAGCCAGTAGTGTAGTTGGACACAGTAGGGCGACTTGGAAGCCGTTGGCGACTACTCGACTAGCTGCTCGGATAGCAACTTCAGTTTTACCAAAGCCAACATCACCGCAGACTAGGCGATCAGATGGGTACGGTTGAGTGAGGTCATGCAGAGTTTCTGCTATGGCTTGAGCCTGAGAAGGAGTCAGCGTGTAGGGGAAATTTTTGACTACTTCTTTTTCGATTTCTTGACCCTTGAGGACAGGACTTTTTTGTAATTTGCGAGTAGCCTCGACTAATAATAGCTGATTCGCTAGTTCCCAAGTTTGGCTTTTGATTTTGCGTAAAGTCTGCGGCCAAGTATTGCCCACTGATAGGCGGTGAATTTTAGGATTGGCTGGCCCAATGTATTTTTCGAGCTTGTCGGCGAGGTCTACTGGTACAAACAGCGTGTCATTTTCAGCATAGGATAAGACAAAGTATTCGCGAGTCAGGCCATCGACTGGCATAGTAGTCATTTCTTTGAGTAGGGCGATACCATGATCACGGTGGACCACTAGATCACCGACTGTAAAATCAGAGCGAAATTCTTGGGCTACTTGAGTAGTGCTTTTTTCTTCACTAAAAAATAAAGAATCATTGACCAAAGTTATTTGTTGTTGCTCAGCATAGATAGCTTGTGGCCAACTCAAAGCTTGTTGCCAGTCGTAGAGTGAGCAATTTATATTATTTTCCTTGATCAATTTTTGAGCAAAAGTTTTATTTTTACTGAGCCAAATTATTTTTTCCTTTTTTTTCTGTTCTAGGAAATTATAATAATTTTTTTGCTGACCCAAAATATTATCAATTGATTCAGTTTTGAAATAATCTTTACCCAATGGATCAAAAATGATTTGTGGATTATTTAGATTATTTTCCAGGGCTAGATCAGTGTCCGCTACTAATAAAACTTGCTCGGGTAGTGAAGTAATAAATTTTTCTTTTTGAAAAGTTGATTTTGGCCAAATATCTATTTCAGCTATAGGATGTTCAGAGTATACTTGGTCGGTGTTAAAATAAATTATTTTTTCAATTTTATTTTCGTCATAGTTGAGACGAAATATTTTGTCATCTTGAAAAATATCAACTACCGAGCCACGGATACTAAAAGTAAATTCACCAAAAGCTTGGGAGTGTCGCTCAAAACCAATTTTTACTAAATCTTCGGTCAAGGCGTGGAGGTGATAATATTCACTATGGCGGAGAGTGATTTTATTTTCATTGAGAGTCGACCACTTCGCTACCATGCTGTCTAGATTATTTTTGCTAGTCAGCACAATACTGTCTTGGAGGCGATGGAGGGATATCAGAGTTTCTAGGCTAGCCTCGGTCATATCTGGCCAGGCAATGATTTTTTTGTGCTCAAAATTTAGCTCCGCAGACCAAAGTTTCAATAAATCTAGCCAAGTTTTTATTTCTTTATTATTTTCTAGAACGCATAAAACCGCCCTACTTTCATTAAAGAGGGGGGTGTGAAACAGGGTTAGACTTTGGCTTGCGGCATCTGCTGCCGTAGCAATTCGTGTTTTCACTGGTTTTTATTTAGTCAGGACCTGCATCTTAGCAAAAAAAGCCTTTTTTGGCAAAGCCCTGATGAGGTGGGGCTTTCATTTTTCTCGCAAAATGTACTATAATTAAAGCCTAATAAGTAATTTTATTCTTATGATGTTCGGATATCTTTTGATTATTTTGGGTATTTTCATCTTACTCAAAGCCATGGGTATTATCATGGGTGATTTTTGGGGTTATTTCTGGGGCATACTATTTTTGGTCATGGGCTTTGGTATGATCAACAAAAAAGGTGATCGTTGTTGTTGGGGTTGGTGCAGTCACAAAAAAGATCATCATAAAGACGAGCTCGGGCAGTAATGCTCACGGTCAAGCAAGATAAAATAATAGAATACACTGTCAGCAAATCTAAGTTTATTGGGCTGGCTTGTGTTTTGGATAGCGTGGAGTCGGTCACAAAAATATTGGACACTATCAAAAAAGAATATCACGACTCTTCCCATATAGTGTACGCTTATCGGGTCAAAGAAAATGGCCAGATCAAAGAAAAGTTTTTTAATAGCCATGAACCAAATGGCTCAGCTGGCAGACCCTTACTTTATCTCTTACAAAAAAAAGAATTAATGAACTCGATGTTGGTCGTAGTCCGTTATTTTGGTGGTAAAAAATTGGGCGTTGGTGGTTTGGTGCGCGCCTATACGCAGAGTGCGCAATTGGCTCTTGAAGATAATATAAAAGAAGTATAATGCCGATAGTTAGTAAAAAAATAAAACACCAAGGCCAAGAATTGGTTTTCAATATCAAGAGGCGAGCGAGGATAAGATATGTGAGACTGTCTATAGATAGGACTGGTACTCTGACACTGACCGCACCAAAATCTTATCCGTTTTTTTTATTAAAATTATTTGTGACCAACAAGTGGTCTTGGATCCTAGAAAAAAGTGAGCAGAAAAAAAATAGTCAGAGTTTGTTAGCAATCAAACATACTAAAGTAGAG
>CAYVXP010000081.1:0-3272 GCA_964455165.1 uncultured Gammaproteobacteria bacterium | reverse complement strand
AAACGTAGTTTTCGTATCATTGCCGATCATATTAGATCTGCTGTTTTTATCATTGGTGATCACAAAGCTGTCACTCCATCAAATAAAGACCAAGGCTATGTCTTGCGTCGTCTGATCAGACGAGCAATTCGCTTTGCCAAAATTATTGGTATTACAAATAATTTTACAAAAAATTTAGCTGAAATTATTATCAAACAATACGGCGTAGATTACCCTGAGCTGACTAAAAATCAAGATTTTATCATCAAAGAAATTGAGCAAGAAGAGAATAAATTTACTTCTACTTTAGAAAAAGGTTTGCGCGAATTTGCTAAACAAAAAACTATTGATGGTAAAATTGCTTTTACTTTATTTTCTACTTATGGCTTCCCACTAGAAATGACCGAAGAGCTGGCTAGAGAAAATAATCTACAAATCAACAAGCAAGAGTTTGAAGCTGAATTTAAAAAACACCAAGATTTATCCCGTACGGCTTCAGCCGGTATGTTCAAAGGCGGCCTGGCTGATGATAAGCAAAACACCAAACGTCATCACACAGCTGCTCATCTTATGCTCCAAGCCCTCAGAATGGTCCTGGGCGAGCATGTGGAGCAAAGGGGCAGTAATATCAACGAAGAACGTATTCGCTTTGATTTTACTCACCCAGACAAAATGACCCCTGAGCAAATCAAACAAGTAGAAGATATAGTCAACGAACAAATCAATAAAAAAATGCCTGTCAGCTGGCAAGAAATGACTCTCCAACAAGCCAAAGAGTATGGAGCTCTAGGAGTCTTTGAACACAAGTATGGTGATGTAGTGAAAGTCTATACAGTTGGCCCAAACTCCTCGACAAGCTCGGAGCCTCCTTTCAGTCGGGAAATCTGTGGCGGACCACACGTTGATAATACTAGCGAGCTTGGCTCTTTCAAGATTATCAAAGAAGAATCTTCTTCAGCTGGCGTCAGACGCATCAAAGCAATTTTAAAATAATAAATTAAAATAAATAAAATGAACTTGCAAATTTACAAAAACAATTTTGATTTAACAGAACCTTTTGAAAATTATTTGCGGGAAAAATTTTCTGCTCTAGATAGATTTCAAGCTGACATTACAGATTTTAAAGTTGATCTATCTCGTGATCAGCATCACAACAAAGGTGAAGTTTTTACTGTCGAAGTACATATCACCATGCCCCAACAACGTAGTATTGTGGCTACTGAGACTCATGAGAATGCCCGGGCCGCAGTTGATTTGGTGCAAGATAATCTAGCCAGACAATTGAAAAAAAATAAAGAAAAAAATATATCTTTAGCTCGTCGTGGTGGTCGTCTATTTAAATCAATAAAGTTCTGGGGAAAGAACGAATAATTATTTATGGGTATATTGCAAAAACTGTTTGGTGATGCCAACAAAAAATACATCGATTCACTTGCTACTCAGGTTTCCGCTATCAATAATCTAGAAAAAGAATTTGAAACCTTAAGTGATCAAGAGATAAAAGATAAAAGTTTAGATCTAAAAAAACAGGTCCAAGCTGGCACAAGCTTGGATGACGTTTTAGTTCCAGCTTTTGCTCTAGTGAGAGAGGCAGCCAAGCGTACTCTGAGCATGCGTCATTTTGATGTACAGCTGATTGGCGGTATTGTCTTGCATCGTGGTCAAATCGCTGAAATGAAAACTGGAGAAGGTAAGACATTAACTTCTACTTTACCGATCTATCTAAATGGTTTGTCTGGCAAAGGTGTCCACCTAGTGACAGTCAATGATTATCTAGCCAAAAGAGATGCAGTCTGGATGGGACAAATTTATGATTTCTTAGGTCTGACTGTTGGCACTATCCAACACGAAGCTTCTTTTGTCTATGATCCTACTCATATTTCCGATGAAGATAAAAAATTACAAGACGAGGGCATAAAAATAGTCAAAGATTTTTTACGTCCAGTCACTCGCAAAGAAGCCTATGCTGCTGACATAACCTACGGTACCAACAATGAATTTGGTTTTGACTACTTGCGTGACAACATGGCTCAGGATGCCAAAGATCAAGTACAAAGAAAATTAAATTATACTATAGTTGATGAAGTCGATAGTATTTTGATCGATGAAGCACGTACACCTTTGATCATCTCTGCTCCAGCCGAAGAATCAACTGCTCAATACAGACAATTTGCCCAACTAGTAAATAGCTTGGAAGAAAATATTGACTACAATATTGATGAAAAAATGAAAGCCTGCACTCTCAGTGAAGAGGGTATTAAGAAAATGGAAAAATTACTGGGCGTTGATAATATTTATGAAAGTCACGGCTTACAGATAGTCCATCATCTAGAGCAAGCATTGCGAGCCAAATCATTGTATACCCTAGATCGTGATTATATTATTAGTGAAGGTGAAGTAGTTATTATTGATGAATTTACTGGACGCATGATGCCTGGGCGTAGGTATAGTGAGGGTTTGCACCAAGCTATCGAAGCCAAAGAAAACGTCGAAGTACAGCGCGAAAGTATGACGCTGGCTACTATCACTTTCCAAAACTTTTTTAGAATGTATGAAAAGTTAGCCGGTATGACTGGTACGGCTGCTACCGAGGCTGAGGAAATGGCTAAAATTTATCATTTGGAGGTGACTGTCATCCCGACCAATCGTGATTTTGCCAGAGATGATATGCGCGATCGTATTTATAAAAACGAAAAAGGAAAATATAAAGCGATTGTCAATGAAATAAAAGCCATGCATGAAAAAGGTCGACCAGTTTTGGTTGGTACTATTTCAATTGATAAAAATGAATATTTAGGCTCACTCTTAGAAAGAGCGGGTGTGCCATTTCAATTACTCAATGCCAAGTTTCATGAAAAAGAAGCTGAGATCATTGCTCAGGCTGGACGCCGTGGCGCAGTGACTATTGCTACCAACATGGCTGGTCGTGGTGTGGATATTATTTTGGGTGGTCAGCCTTTTGATCAAGCTCAGCACGATGAGATAAAAGAGTTAGGCGGTCTACATGTATTGGGCACTGAGCGTCATGAATCAAGACGTATAGATAACCAGCTCAGAGGACGTGCTGGTCGTCAGGGTGATCCTGGTTCATCTCAATTTTATATTTCCATGGAAGATGATTTGATGCGTATCTTTGGATCTGATCGTATGAAGATGATGATGGAAAAACTTGGCATCCCTGATGATATGCCGATAGAGAATAAACTGATTTCCAATTCCATTGAGTCAGCCCAGAAAAAAGTAGAAGGTCATAATTTTGATACTAGAAAACATTTAGTTGACTATGATGATGT
>CAYVXP010000080.1:0-3315 GCA_964455165.1 uncultured Gammaproteobacteria bacterium | reverse complement strand
TGTGCGGGGCCCTTTCGTTGCTGTGCTTGGCGTCTAGCTAGCAGTGTCCGTGTTGGTAGCATCACAAAAACCCAATCCTAGCTCGTGGGCGAGATCTTCGAGGGTTTTTTGTGTCAAACCCTGATCACGAATTCTGACTTTCACCAGAATATGAGAACCGTCTTCGCAGACTTCCGTTGCTTTAGCTGCAAAACGAGCGTCAGAAGCATTTAGCCTCTTCAGCACCTTGTCAGTCAAGTCCTTCGGTTCTGCTGGTACCACGATTTCCAGTTGTAGCTTACGCTCAATCACCCGAATTGCTTTGTTGTTAGTACTCATGTCACACCTCCTTAAAAGGCGCTTTCAGGTGGGGTTTGGCAAGGCATGGCGAACAAAAGCGTGAACAATAAATTAAATATAAAATACTCCTTTTATAGAAAAAGGTCAACATAATAAATTGACAAAACACAGCCTTTTTTATAGTATAGATTGAAATATATATATGAGTAAAAAGCCAAAAATATTAGTAGCTTTATCAGGTGGTGTAGATAGTGCCGTAGCTTTGTATTTACTAAAAAGGCAAGGTTACTATGTCGAAGCGGCTTTTATGAAAAATTTTTCAGAAAAAGTTAATCTCAAAGGTGAATGTCCTTGGAAAGAGGACAGGGTGATGGCTTATCGCATTGCTGCTCAGCTACACGTACCAATACATACTTTCAATTTTGAAAAAGAATATCATGACACAGTAGTCAATTATATTTTTGAGACATACCAAAATGGTCAGACGCCAAATCCTGATGTTTTGTGTAACAATGAAATTAAATTTAAATTATTTTTAAATAAAGCTAAAAAAATTGGCTTTGATAAAATAGCCACTGGTCACTATGCTCAAGTTAAAAAATCAGGAACTTATTATCAACTCTTAAAAGGCTTAGATCCAAACAAAGACCAATCATACTTTCTTTCTGGCTTGAATCAAAAACAATTATCTTCAGCACTATTTCCTATTGGACATTTAGCAAAACCTAAAGTTCGCCTCATAGCCAAGCAAGCAAAATTAGCCAATGCCGATCGTCCGGATAGCCAGGGTATTTGTTTTATTGGTAAAATTAACTTAAAAACATTTTTAGAACAAAAGATAAAACCAAAAAAAGGTAATATTCTGGATACCAAAGGGTATAAACTTGGTCAGCACGATGGTGTTTGGTATTACACTATTGGCCAAAGAAAAGGCTTGAATCTACCCAATGGCCCCTGGTTTATTCAAAAAAAAGATATTAAAAACAATATTCTGTTTGTAGCTAAAGAAGGCGAGGACGATTTATATAGTAAACAAATTCATATTACTGATATTCACTGGCTAGCTAAAAAACATACCTTACCACTAAAAGCCAAAGCTAAAATACGCTATCGACAAGAAGATCAGGCGATTGTATTAAATAAAACAACTATTGATTTTATTAAGCCTCAAAAAGGAGTGGCTAGTGGTCAAATTGTAGCCATCTACAAGAATAAACAACTCATAGTTAGTGCTACGATTGTTTAGTGTTTAGACATCAAAAGTATTGACAAATTCTCATATAAGGTATAAATTAAGTGCCTCTACTGTTCATCGCGCACATTAGTTTGAGAGCTCCAGGGGCTCGAGGGACTCCATCCGATGGTTAACTGGTCCGACTTTTGTCGGGCGACACCCATCACTATGGGCCAGAAAGTGACGAGTTTCGGCTTGTCAACTACTTTCTCGGCTTAGAGATTGGACCCAACTTGCTCCTGGAGCTTGATATCAGACCCCCGCCATCATTTGACGGGGGTCTTCTTTTTTTGAGCTATTGGCTATTTAGCCCTTGACATATTCTATAAATAGTGTATAATCTCACTTCGAACATTAAATGTGGCCGCTAGAAGCAACCCGTAAAAGAAGGTCCTGTAAGACAAAATCTTGCAATCATCCTTTGATAGGTCCTTCACGGCGGTCCACTTCTTGGGCTCTGGGCGATGTCTCACCTGCGTTTGACATCAATGATGCGATTAGGCGCGATGAAAGCAGGCCATGTTTCCTGCATTCTGCTCTGACGAGAGCGCGACCTATGTTGCACCTTGCGACATCGCCCAGACCCTTGTTTTCGACCCTGTAGGCACACGCTTATAGGGTCTTTTCTTTTACTGTTATTTTCACTGCACTTGTCCGTCTTTAATAATATAGACAACAATATGGATAATATCAGGAGAATTAAAATATTATATAGACTCATATATAGCTATAAAAGCTCAAATTTTGAGCGTTTTTATAAGAAAAGCTTTTTTGCCAAGTATTCAAAGCTTTACTTATAGCCCTTGACAAATTTCTAATTTATGTTAAAATATACAATCACAGTGAAGTTGTAGTTCATATACTACTATTTTTACTGGATGTTCTTTGTTTCAGGAGACTGTGTCGCATTAGGCGACTGGTTGTGGCGTTCCCAATAACGCGGCTACTAGATGCTGAGCCGGCACAGTTTCCTCTCAAAGCCCCTACAACACTTATAGTAGGGGTTATTTTTTTACCAAATTATTGACTTTTTACCCAAAAATAGGTATATTTTATGTATATTTACATGTTAAAAGGAGATAAAATATGTCTGTTTTTAGTGCCCAAGAGCTAAGAGATAAATTTCTTAAATATTTTGAATCAAAAAATCATAAAATCATCGCCTCGGCCTCATTGATCCCTGACAATGACCCGACTGTTTTGTTTACCACAGCTGGTATGCACCCACTGGTGCCATACTTGATTGGTGAAAAACATCCACAGGGCACTAGACTGGCTAGTGTGCAAAAATGCGTGCGTACTGGTGATATTGATGAAGTAGGTGATACAACACATCATACTTTTTTTGAAATGCTTGGTAATTGGTCGTTGGGTGACTATAATAAAACATCAGCCATAGAATATTCTTGGGAATTTTTGACTGAAGTTTTGAAATTAGATAAAGAAAAATTAGCTGTCACTGTTTTTGGTGGCAATGATGCCATCAAAGAATATGATGCTGAAGCGGAAAAACACTGGCTGAGTGTCGGTGTAGACCCTGAACGTATTGCAAGATTATCTGCCAATTGGTGGGGTCCAGCTGGCACCACTGGTCCTTGTGGTCCAGATACCGAGATGTTTTATTGGGTAGGAGCTGGTAGTGCACCAAAAGTTTTTGATCCAGAAGATAATAATTGGGTAGAGATCTGGAATGATGTTTTGATGGAGTACCATAAAACTCCTGATAATAGTTTTGAAGCATTACAACAAAAAAATATTGACACTGGTATGGGCCTGGAGAGAACTTTGGCTGTACTCAATGG
>CAYVXP010000079.1:0-3371 GCA_964455165.1 uncultured Gammaproteobacteria bacterium | reverse complement strand
TAGAGATAGGGGATTAGCCGGGGTGACTAAGTAGTCATTTTCCTTGTCTTTGATAATTTCTGGAATACCGCCAACCTCGGTACTCAGGGTTGGTATTTTGGCTAGGCCAGCTTCCAGTAGGGCATAGGGTAGACCTTCCTTGACTGATGGCAGGATGAAGCAGTCAAAAGACTTTATAAATTTCCAGTCCTTATCGCTTGGTTTTATGATTTTAAGATAATCAGCTAGATTATTTTCATTGGTATATTTTTTTATATCAGCTAGCTCTGGTCCATCACCAATAAAGACAAAACGATGTTTCTCTAAAAAAGTCGGAGCTTCTGCTTTGATCATCTTGATAGCCTCGACTAAATAGTTGTAGCCCTTGGCTTTGTAGAAGCTAGCAATAGTACCAAAATATTTGTATTTAGGGTCAAGCTTTAGTTCGGCTAAAGCTTTTTCTTTTTCTAAAAAATTATAATCTTCTTCATTTACACCATTGTGGATGACAGTAATTTTTTGTGGCGCACAAATTTTATTAGCAATAGCAGTTTGCTTATCGTACTCTGAGACAGCAATGATACGATTTTGTAGGCCAGCGGAGAAGGTTTCGGACATTATGTAGGCACGACGTACAAATTTTTGTAGTGGTTCATTGAAAACATAGCCATGGGCCGTGTAGATGATCCGCGCTTTTACATTGAGTGGATTAAAATTGAAAAACATACTAGCTAGCGAGCCGATAGCACCCGCTTTGGAGCTATTGAGGTGGATGATATTGTAGTTATTTTTATTTAATAATTGAATAATTTCCTTAGTAGCGAGAAATTCGTTACTTGGGTCTATATTGCGAACCAAGTATTTGATGGGTATAGTCTTGATATTTAGCTGCTGGCAAGTATCCAAAAATTGTTGGTTTACATTATTGACTTCACCATAGGCAATATGAACTTCATTATTTTTAGTAAAATATTGAGCTAATTCTAGGACATATTTTTGAGCCCCGCCCCATTTGGTCTGGGTGATGAGATATAATATTTTCTTACCAGTGAGTCTTTTTACTTCTTCCATAATGTTAATATTTGGCTAATTTTAGCCATTTTATATATTGATTATTTCTTTTGATTCTGTTATAATTTTATAGAATTAATTGATATTAAGCAAGTATTATTGGCTGAAATTCAGTTAAAAAAAGTGATTATGTATGACAAACAATACTTTGTCTATATTTTGACTAATAAAAATCATACAGTTTTGTATCTTGGTGTTACTAGTAATTTATTAGGCCGTATATTTCAACATAAAGAGCGCGTCACGAAAGGTTTTACTAGTAGATACAATGTAGATAAGCTAGTTTATTATGAAATTCATGAAGATGTTTATGAGGCTATTTCTAGGGAAAAACAATTAAAAGCAGGTTCAAGACAGAAAAAGATAGATTTAGTAAATAATTTTAATAAACCGTGGGAAGATTTATATAATAAGCTATAAATATTTCCGTCATTGCGAGTGACAACGAAGCAATCCCAATGAGATTGCCACGTCGTTCATTGCATTCACTCCTCGCAATGACGTGTATAAATTATGAAAATACTCATTGCCACAGGCATATTTACTCCAGAAATAGGTGGTCCAGCCACCTATGTGCCTCTTGTGGCTGAGCAATTTATAGCCCTGGGCCATGAGGTGGCAGTAGTTAGTTATTCTGATCGAGCTAGCTATGAGTCAGATAAAGCTTTGTCTTACCCCGTGCATCGTGTTACTCGTTCAAATAAAATAAGTAATTATTGGCGTTATTTTAGAACGCTTTTTAAATTAGCTCCAAAATATGACCTAGTTTATTGTTTTGATCACTTCAGTGCTGGCTTGCCGGCAGCTATGGTCAGTCGTATTTTTGTTAAGCCACTTTACATCAGGGTAGGTGGTGATTTTATTTGGGAGAGATATGCAGAAAAAGAGATGGTGACTCTGAAGCAATACTATGAGCGAGCTTTGTATAAAAAAGATGCTAATCGTTTTAAGCTTATCAATTGGATCTTTCTTACTTGCCAAGGCATCATATTTACAACCGAGTGGCAGAAAAATATTTTTGCTAAATATTATGATTTAGCTAATAAAAAATTATTTGTCATCAATAATCCTGTTGATCAAAAAATAAATATCCAGCGTGATGAAAATAATATTTCTAATGAAATTATTTTTGCTGGTCGTTTTATAAATCTAAATAATATTTTTAATTTAGTAGAGGCTTTTGTAAAGTGGGATCAGGATCACTACAAGCTAGTGCTCATAGGCGATAGTCCCCTGAGTATAAAAGTAAAACTTGATACATAAAATTGCCCAGTCTTGGTTAGTTGTTTTTCCGTCTTTGAGTGATATTAGTCCAAACAGCATGCTGGATTGTTTGCGTGGCAAAATTCCTTTCATTAGTTCAAAAGAAATTGGCTTTGATTGGTTAAAAAATGATATTAAGATGTTTGACCCCCAAAAACCAGCCGAAATAACCAGCTGTTTTGAGGATTTAAATCAGGCAGATAATTATAAAAAATATTCCGAACATTTGGCTACTTTAAAATATGATTATGCATATATCGAAGCTGCTAAAGATACGCTAAAAATTTTTCAGTCATGAAAGTCATTTCTTTAGGTTTGGACAAAAAAATACTTGAGCCACATTCGGCAGTAGCACAGAGGACGATTGTTTTGGCTAGTCAGCTGGATAAATATTTAGTGGTGGTGCCAGCTAAGGAGCAAAAGATTGAATTATCCGCTCAAGCTAATGCTTGGGGTATTACTGGTGCCAATAAAGTCACATCTTTATTTAATATTTACAAAAGTTTAAATAGCTTATTACAAAAAGAAAAATTTGATTTATTGACTGCCCAAGACAGTGGTTTTTTGGGTTTTTTTGGCCTAGTTTTAGCCAAAAAATTTCATTTGAAATATGAAGTACAGATACACGGTTTTGAAAAAAATAACATTTTGAGAGATTGCTTAACTAAACAATGTTTAGTCAATGCTGATTTGGTCCGAGTGGTTAGTGAGCGCTTGAAAAAACAAATTAAAGAAAAATATCATTTGTTTGCTGGTAAAATTTATATAGCACCAGTAGTCGTAGATACTGAGCGTTTAGTAAATTCGGGCACTATTGATTTACACAAGGTTTATCCTGGTCATTTTATTTTTTTGACAGTCGGACGCTTAGTCCCAGTCAAAAATATTGCCTTACAGCTACGAGCTATAAAAAAATTAGCTCATAAAGATCAAGTAAAATTAATTATAGTGGGTGATGGCTCAGAAAAAAATCGTCTCAAGAAACTAGCTAATGATTTAGATATTAAAGAGCAAGTGATTTTTTATGGTTGGCAGGATAAAATTGGTGATTTGTATCA
>CAYVXP010000078.1:0-3428 GCA_964455165.1 uncultured Gammaproteobacteria bacterium | reverse complement strand
TTATTTTTATTATATTTAACGTAGTATTTATCATTATTTAATATTATTTTTTTAATAAAAAATATTTTGTAATATTTTAAAACAAGAATATAAAAAAATAATCTCACTAGGTGAGATTATTTAAATAAAATTATATTATGGTGGACGGCAAAGGATTCGAACCTTTGACCCCCTCGGTGTAAACGAGGTGCTCTAACCAACTGAGCTAGCCGTCCTGGTGGACCCAACAGGAATCGAACCTGCGACCTCCGCGATGCAAACGCGGCGCTCTAGCCAACTGAGCTATAGGCCCACAGAATAATTTGTTAACAGGCTAATTGTTCTAATCAATTATTCAATTATACTATTACTCTATTGTGCAGCTATACAATGATGGTGCCGAGGACAGGACTTGAACCTGCACAGGGTTGCCCCCACTACCACCTCAAGGTAGCGTGTATACCAATTTCACCACCTCGGCATGGTTCTTGGTTGAAGTAAATCGGCTTATTAGCTTATAAAAGTTTATTAAGCTTTTTTATCAGCTTTCTTTTCTTTGAGTTTCTTTTTGCTGGTTTTTGTGTAACCTAATTTTGCGCGGTGTACTACAAATTCTTTGACAATCTCAATTTTATCAATAACTGGGGCAAAAATATGGTATATTTTTTCTACGCCAACACCATCAGAAACTTTGCGAACAGTGATAGTAGCACCAGCTTCATTACCGTGTTTGCGCATCAAAACTAAACCTTCAAAAATCTGAATTCTTTCTTTTTCAACGCCTTTGGCATTTTTTTCCTTAATTTTTTCATGCACCTTCACTACCATACCAGGTTTGATAGTAGCTAGATCAGCAGCAGTACTCTTATCGGAAATTTTTACAGCGACCATAAATTTAATAAATTAATTATTTATAATAAAAAGTTACTATTTTTCTTAATAATAACTTCACTATTTTAGCCTAAGTATAAGATTTTGTCAAGGAAAGTAAGCTTAGCTTATTTTCATAAAAGGGCTATTTTATAGGCTATTTTTGATCCAAAAAACATTAGAGGAGTTTTTATTTAGGTTTTTTCTTTAGGAAATCCAGTGTTTTGCTGATAGCCTGCTCAGCGTTAATATGGCTAGTATCTAGTATGAAGTCGTAATGTTTTGGTAAATAGTGATTAAGTTTGTAGTATTTTTTGTAGCGCAATAATTCACTTTTTTTACGTATAATTATCTCTTTCTTGAGATCATCGATATTTTTGACCTTGGCTTCGTTGCGTTGTTTGTTCTTTTTTGCGTCTTGGAGGTCTTGCCAGATTCTTTTGGCTGATTCGCTTGCGTTGGCTTTTATAAATAACTTTGTTGACTCTGGTAAAAAATAAAATTGGACACGACCCTCAACTACGACAGGATATTTTTTGGCTAAGCGTCTAGCTTTTTTAGCAGTATTTTGATCAGCCTGGATATCGATATTGGGATCACTTTGGGCTAGTTTATTGAGCTCGGCTAGAGTCATGTTTTTTTTCCTGGCCAGTGTACGCATATATTTGCCAACATAAACTCTTTTGTCTTTGAATTTTTGGCAAATAGCTTTCGCAATGGTGCTTTTACCACTGCCAGGTGTGCCAGAAATAGTAATAATGCGTTTCATAAAATTATTTTAAAGTTTTTAGGTAGTCTTTTAGCTCTTTTGGTAGAGGAGAGGTAGTTTTGACCACCTTTTTATCTGGTCCTAAAAATTTTAAGAGATGAGAATGCAAAAATATTCTAATTTCTGCTTGCTTTTTTTTCTTACGCACATCTTTGGTCTGATAAAGTTTGTCACCAACTACTGAATGCCCGATACTAAAAAGATGGGCACGAATTTGGTGGGTACGACCAGTTTTGATGCGGACTTTTAGTAGGGTGCAATTGATATATCTAGTGACCACTTCATATATAGTGTGGGCCTCAGCTCCTTCGCCAGGTAGCTGTATTTTGGTCAGGCCAGTTTTTTTGTCACGAGCTAGATTACTATGGATTTCTCCAGTGTCATTGAGGACGCGGCCATTGACCAGGCAAAGATATTCTTTGAATACCTCACGATCTACAAATTGTTTTTTCAAATCATCAAAAAACTTTTTACTGAGCGGGATGACCATCAGTCCAGAGACATCTTTGTCTAGGCGTTGGACTAGACCGGTGCGAGTAGTATCTTTATCAATTTTTTTAATTTGAGGATAATTTTGTACCAGCCAAGTCACTAGGGTATTTTTCTCGCCTTTGTCAGTAGGGTGGACTAGTAAACCACTTGGTTTCTCTATCACGACATAGTCAGCTGTTTCTTTTTTTATTTTTGGAGCAGTCAAAACAGTATCTTCTAAACGCTGGTTTTTTAAATCATAAACAATCAGGTCGTTTTTTTTCAACCAAAAATGGACAGTCGGTATTTGGTCGTTGACGCTGACCTGACCATTGATGATTATTTTTTTGATCTGGCTACGACTGACCTCGGGATTTTGTTCACTCAAAAATATGTCCAGACGTTGTTTGTATGCTCCTTGATATATAGTTTTCATAGGCTTACTTTAGCAGAAAAATAGATATAAATAAAGGGTGATTTGATTGATAAAAAAACAACCAATCTGGTTGATTATTAGCAGTATGTTTATTACTTAATGCTCTCGTGTCCCTCGACTACGCTCGGGACAAGCTTCTCCAAGCTGAGCTTGTCGAAGCTTGGTGCGCCCAGTAGGATTTGAACCTACGACCGTTTGCTTAAGAGGCAACTGCTCTACCAACTGAGCTATAGGCGCATGTTATTATTAAATATTAATTTAAATTTTTTGTTTTTTCTTTTTGACTAAAGTATTTTCTCATCCAGCACATGAAAAGTAAGAAATAAAATGGCCATACCGCATATATTAGCACTATTGATTCCCAGGCTAATCTATGCCATATAAAGCTAAAGTATATACTTTGCCATGATAAAAGAATAAGGGGTGGAAAGGCCAGTAAAGTAAATGTTCTAAATATTTTTTTTGAATTGGGCCAGTATTTTAAAGTAAAAATAATATGGGTAATTATCATCACAATTGGTAAAAGGAACAAGATGAAAATGGTAGTTGGAGTTTGAGGAATCATATATTCTACATATGTAGAAACAGGTTCTGGGTCAATAGGTACTGGTCCTCCTACAGTAATTTCTTGTGCTAAGGCATACGTAAACATTGTGTTGATATTCATAATTTACGAAATAAACGTTTTTATCAAATGGTCGAAGACCACGAGCGAATGTCCCTCGACGCGCTACGCTTGCTCGGGACAAGCTTCTCCAAGCTGAGCTTGTCGAAGCTTGGTGCGGTCGGCAGGAGTCGAACCCGCAACCCCTTGGTCCGAAGCCAAGTGCTCTATCCATTGAGCTACAACCGCATATAAAAAAATAGCATAAAAGCTATAGGGTATGGGCATTATAGTACATC
>CAYVXP010000077.1:0-3580 GCA_964455165.1 uncultured Gammaproteobacteria bacterium | reverse complement strand
AAACATCAAAATAAGCTATAGTTTTGATAATAGATTTTTCCAAGTCAGAAGGCATCCCGTTAGAAATTATAATAATACTTACTAAATAATATATTAACTATACCACTCCCGCTAAATTTCGTGAATTTCTAACGAGAGAACTGCCCTAATCTTAACCCTAAAAAGACTTTTTTTCAATAAAAACGAATAATCAAAAAGGCCCGCTGGCCTAAACCCCTAAATCCCCTTTGGCGTAAAATAACCCCTCCAGCCTCCCCTTAACAGGGGAGGATTATTAAAAAGTCCCCCTGCCTGCCCCACGAAATCCCGAGCGACTTGTGGTGAGCGTAGTCGAACCAAGTTGAGGGATGAAGTGGGGTTAAGGGGGATTTAGGGGGGTTAAAAAATCAAGAAAAAAATTACTTCACTTTATCAAATATTTTAGCTAAATATTGACCAGTATAACTACCCTTTACCTTAGACACTTGCTTTGGTGTACCTTCAGCCACTAGATAACCACCTTTGTCTCCGCCTTCAGGACCAAGGTCAATAATCCAATCAGAACTCTTGATGACATCTAGGTTGTGCTCGATCACCAATATCGTATTTCCTTTGTCTACCAAGCGATGAAGGACTTCTAGCAATCTTTTGACATCTTCAAAATGTAAACCGGTAGTTGGCTCATCCAAAATATAAAGTGTCTTACCAGATGAACGACGAGATAACTCAGTCGCTAGCTTGATACGCTGAGCTTCACCACCGGATAGTGTGGTAGCTGATTGACCCAGCTGGATATAGCCCAGTCCGACATCACACAAAGTTTTTAACTTATTATGAATATTTGGAATATTTACAAAAAAATTCATCGCCTCTTCCACGGTCATAGACAATAACTCAGAAATATTTTTTCCTTTGTAGTGTATCTCTAGAGCTTCATTGTTGTAGCGACGACCATGACACTCTTTACACTCCACATAGACATTGGGCAAGAAGTTCATCTCGATCTTGATCACACCGTCTCCCTGACAAGCTTCACAGCGACCACCTTTGACATTGAAGCTAAAGCGTCCGGCTTGGTAGCCACGAATCTTGGCTTCTGGCACCTCAGCAAACAAATCTCTCATATAAGTAAAGACGCCTGTATAGGTAGCAGGATTTGAGCGTGGGGTGCGACCGATTGGCGATTGATCAATGTCAATCACTTTATCAACGTGCTCCAAGCCACGAATCATTTTGTGTTTACCAGGCGTTTCTTTGGAGTGATAAAAATGCTTGGTCAAAGACTTAGCTAAAATTTCCGTCATCAAGGTAGATTTACCAGAGCCAGAGACACCGGTGATACTGATAAATTTACCCAAAGGAAAATTAACATCAATTTCTTTGAGGTTGAATTCACTAGCACCAATGACGGACAGAACATGGCCATTACCAGGACGTTGTTTTTTAGGGATGGCAATACTCTTGGCGCCAGACAAATATTGACCAGTCAATGATTTTTTATTTTTGGTCACGGCTTGTGGTGTGCCCTCGGCTACTACTTCACCACCATGCTTACCAGCACCCGGACCGATATCGATAACATAGTCAGCATTGAGGATAGTCTCTTCATCGTGCTCTACCACAATGACGGTATTACCGAGATCACGCAAAGTTTTCAATGTCTCGATCAATTTATCATTGTCACGCTGATGCAGACCAATAGATGGCTCATCTAAGATGTACAAGACGCCAGTCAAAGAAGAACCAATCTGAGTAGCGAGACGAATACGCTGAGCTTCACCGCCAGACAAAGTACCGGCATTTCTATCCAAAGTCAGATAGTCCAAACCAACATTATGTAAAAAATTCAAACGCTCTCTGATTTCTTTGATGATCTGTTTGGCAATTTGCAATTCTCTTTCATTGAGTTGTTTTGATAACTCTGAGAAAAACTTGTGTAGCTCGACAATATTCATGCCTGAAACTTCAGCAATATTTTTACCAACAATTTTGATACCCAAAATTTCTGGCTTCAATCTCTTACCCTGACAAGTTTCACAAGGATCGATACGCATATAGCGCTCAATCTCACCACGAATATAATCTGAGTCAGTTTCTTTGTAGCGACGCTCCAGGTTTGGTATCACTCCCTCAAAAGTAGGACTGTAGCTACCATTGAATCTATCGGTGGCAAAATTTAATTCATAGCGTTCGTCGCCAGTACCAAACATCACAATCTCTAATTGTTTTTTGGTTAGTTTATTGACGGCCGTGCGAGTAGAAAATTTATATTTTTTAGCTACGGCTTCCAAAATAGCAGCATACCAAGATTGGTTAGCAGCTGTTCTGGACCAAGGACGGATAGCGCCTTCGGCAATTGATAGCTTGGGATTTGGTATGACCAAATCTCGATCAACAGTCAGCTTGGTACCCAGGCCAGTACAGTCTGGACAAGCACCATGAGGACTATTAAAAGAAAAATTCCTCGCCTCTATCTCACCAAAAGTAATATCAGGATGATTGGGGCAAGTAAAATGTTCGCTGTAGTTTATGTCTTTATTTTCCGTAGGCAAATGCACAGTGACATAGCCATTACTGAGATCAAGAGAAGTTTCGATGGACTGTAAAAGACGCGTTCTGGTTTCTCTGACACCATCACGACGCAATCTATCTACCACTACTTCGATAGTATGTTTTTTATATTTATCTAGATCGACCTGTAGAGCATCCTCAAGAGCCAACATATCACCATCCAAACGCACGCGACGATAGCCTGCAATTTTGACACGATCCAAAGCACCGCGGTGCTCACCTTTTTTGTCTTGGACTATGGGCGACAAAAGCATGAAGTCAGTGTCGGCTGGCAGTTGCCAAACTTTTTCGGCAATCTGTTGCATGGTCTGCTTGATGACTGGCTGTCCGCATTTGTAGCAATGTGGTATACCAATTTTGGCATAGAGCAAACGCATATAGTCATAGATCTCAGTCACCGTACCGACAGTCGAGCGTGGATTGCGAGAACTTGATCGCTGATCAATAGAAATAGCTGGTGACAGACCATCGATACTCTCGACATCTGGCTTGTCCATCAAACCTAAAAACTGCCGAGCATAAGAAGACAGTGATTCAACATAACGTCTTTGGCCCTCGGCATAAATAGTATCAAAGGCTAGCGATGATTTGCCTGATCCGGAGAGGCCGGTGATCACCACTAATTTGTCGCGTGGAATTTTCACGGACAAATTTTTCAGATTATGGACATTAGCGCCTTTGATAGTAATAAATTTTGGCATAAGTCCTAAAAATTTAAAAATAATATCCTGCAAATGTTATCACGTTTTTGACGCGCCGTCAATCGTTGTGGGCGCTAGTGCAAAAATGAAAACCCAGGTCCCTATGATAGGAACCTGGGTAAAAAGACGAGCCGGCACTCAGCCCTGTTGATGGTGTATGAGGTAAGTCTCACAACGACGCTGATGTTCCTCCAAACCTTGAAGAAAATGGAGGCCACAGACGCAGGTCTCACAGCAAGGCTCATCGTGCTGAGCCAAGGGCAAGCCATCTTCATCTGACAGATGACAACCACAGTGACATTCTTGGGGAATGACTCTCTGGCTTGCCT
>CAYVXP010000076.1:3271-3780 GCA_964455165.1 uncultured Gammaproteobacteria bacterium | reverse complement strand
GCCATGGAGACTAGAAATAAAATTTGCCCTACAAAAAGACTATCAAAGAAAAGGTGATTATCTTAAAGCTAAAGAACAAGCCTTGTTGGCTAGAGACTTAGCGCCAAATTCTAGAGATGTTTACTGGAAGTTAGTTGAAATAAATTGGCCAATGAAAGACTACAAAGATTTTGAAGACAATATCAGGAAGGTGAGAACTTGGAACATTGATCACGGTGAGGGTAATTTTAGTCAGCCACAAATTGCTGATCTAAATAATTATTTACAACAAGCTAAGGCTAATAAGCAGAAAGAATTAGGGACAATGCTAGAGGATTTTTTGAAGGAGTAAGTATTTTTTAAATTATTAAAATAAAGAGTGGCCTGTGCATATTGGGCACTCTTTTTTTTTGAACCAGAATATGTTATAATTCACCCTGTTAAATAGTCACGCACGGCGTGACTCCAGCCCGAATTTTTTTTAGAAAATACTTTAATAGCTAGTGTTTATAAATTTTGTTAATTTTTTA
>CAYVXP010000076.1:0-3261 GCA_964455165.1 uncultured Gammaproteobacteria bacterium | reverse complement strand
AAATTAGTAGAAACAAAAATTTATTTGAAATTTATTCTTTGGTTTTTGGTGGTAGCTCTTTTACCGTTGGCTGTTTTATTGGTCTCTTTTGCTACTTCCGATCAATATCGTAGCTTTTTTCAAATGGGTATGCTGCCAGCCAATATTATGATTGGCATTTTTGTTTCTTTGGCTCTAGTTTTTGGACTTTCACTGCTGGCTACTCGCAGCCTTAGTAAAAATATTACAGCCCCAGTACAAAGTTCGGTCAAAGAGTTAAGTAAGGTGGTTAATTTATTACTTAGTTCCATCCAGGGCTTGTCAGATATCAGTCAGACTAATAATCAAATATCTCAGTTTTTAACTACTTCTTCCCAGCAACAACAAAGTGGCTTGAAATCTGGTAGTCAGTCTTTGTCTAAAATGGTTCGTTCTTTGGTAGAGATTACTCATAAAACTGGAGCAGCATCGACCAGTGTTGGTAAGGCTAATAAATTAGCCGAAGAAGGTAGGGCGCAGTCAGAAAATGCTTTGGCTAGCTTGGCGGCGGTGAAAAATCTTTTGACGGATACGCAAAAATTAAGCCAAGCTCTAGATCAGTATGCCCAACAAGTATCGGAGATAGCCAAGAGAGTAGAGGCTGTAGCAGAGACTACTAAATTTTTTAGTCTCAATATGTCCATTGAAGCTAAAAAAGCTTCTTATAGCGAAGAATTTACAGGTTTGGTGACTCAGATCAGGGATCTGAACAACATCAGTGAGCAAGCAGCTAGTAGTATTCAATCTTTGGCTGGTGATATGCGTCGTCAAATTGATCAATCCAAAAAATCAGCCGTCTTTGAGTGGCAAGAAACAAATAAAAGTATTAATGTGGTCACTCAAACTTTGAGTTTTTTAACCAAAATTATTAGCAATATAGACAGTATTGCCCATGATATTCAGGTATTAGACTCTGAGACTACTAAGACTTATGAGGATGCCGATCAGGTGAATAAAGTTATTTCTAATATTTCTCAACAATCAAAATTATTAGTCAAACAAACCGATGATATTACCAAGGTTATTCAAGAGCAATTGGTGGTTACTAGATCTTTAAATAAATCATCAGCGGCTTTAAATAAAGTGACAGACACCTTGAGTGATTTAGTGGGTAAAAATTAACCATGCCTTCAAAAAGTCAACAATTTATAATATTTAAAATAGCCAATAGCACTTTGGCCATGCCTTTGAATAAAGACAGTCAATTTTTTAGCTGCGAATATTTATTGCCCTTGCCTATAAATAATAAATATATCGCTGGCATTTCTTATCTCAATGGGCAATTGGTTACTATCTTGCGGACGGATAAATTTTTTAATTTAAATTGGCAAATGCCAACCAATCCTCAGTGTTTGCATTTTAGCTATGGTGGTGATTTTTATGGTTTGGCAGTTGATCAGGGTATGGATACTATTTCTGCGACCCAAGTGTACACTGAAAAAACAAAAAATATTTTTAATAAATATATAAAAATTGGTAAACAAAAAGTTTATATTTTAGAGGCCGAGCAGATATTTGTTGAGCTCAAAATTTATGTTTAGTGAAAAATATAAAGATCTATATTTATCTACCACTCAAGAACAGCTAAAAGAAATTGCCGATGTTTTGCTTTTGTTAGAAAGAAATCCGAAAAATCCAGAATATTTAAAAACACTATTTATCAGTCTGCACGCCATGAAGGGTTCAGCAGCGACCATGGGCTACAAGGATACTATTGTTTATTTACATCAAGTTGAGTCTTTGGTGCAGGCTATGATCAATGGCACTTTGTTGATTGATAAAAATAGTCTAGATCTTATTTTTCGAGCCCTAGATACTTTGCACGCTAATTTGCAGTACATTAGTCATCATAGCCAAGAGCTTGATTTCAAACCAGCTATTGGTGATTTAGAAAAAATATTAAAGTCACCGGTTAAAATAAAAAAAACAGACAAAGT
Source organism: uncultured Gammaproteobacteria bacterium (assembly GCA_964455165.1). Lineage (GTDB taxonomy): Bacteria > Patescibacteriota > Patescibacteriia > UBA1558 > GWA2-36-10 > CALMZN01. The sequence goes on along the minus strand of CAYVXP010000076.1, from coordinate 1,306 downwards.
AAATACTAAACATGAGCATGCCGAGCTAGTGGCTCCTCATGAGAGTACCGAGATGATTGTGGCAGCTAGAGATTTGGACAAAGTCCAAAACTTGCTTGATGACTTGTTGGTTAATATCATGAGCATCAAGGGAGCTGCTATCAAAAGTGGGCAGAGTCAGATTTTATCAAGTGTAGTGACAGCTGATACTTTGGCTAATAATTTGCGTCGAGAATTGGAGAGAATGCGTATTTTGCCATTGGAACAGGTTTTTTCCAATTTACCTTATTTAGTCCGCTCTATTGCTCGCGATGAACATAAAAATGTCACTTTATTGATTGAACACAACGATATATCTCTTGATAAATCTATTTTAGATGAATTGCTAGAGATTATAGTGCAGTTGATAAAAAATTCAGTAGTCCATGGTATCAAATCAAACCAAAAAAATGGTCAGATCAGTTTGAATGCCGTATTGGATTCTGATGAGCTGATAGTTACTGTCAGTGATAATGGTCGCGGTATTGATTGGTCAAAAGTTTTGGCTTTGGCGGTCAATAAAAAAGTTATTAGTATTGAAGAAAGTCGTAAGTTAAAATTAGTTGATATACCTAGTCTTTTATTCCATCCGGGAATGTCTAGTAAAAAGAATATGGATATTCACGGTGGTAGGGGTGTGGGATTGAGTGTGGTCAAAGATCGTATGAAAAAGCTCAATGGCCACGTAGAAATAAATAGTAACCTTGGCAAAGGTACGAAATTTATTTTGCATTTGCCATTGCCTTTGTCCATTTTCCGCAGTATTGCCTGGCAAGTTGGTGATTGGTCTTTGGCTGTGCCTATGTCTTATGTAGATAGGGTAGTGAAATTGCCAGAGATCAAAGATCTGAGCAATGATAAATATTTTGTTTATAATAAAAAAAGAATTAAATTATTAAATTTGCGTTCAATTTTACCAGTGGATCTCAAGGCACCAGCCAAGTATATATTATTTTTGAATATTCAAAAAAATATTTTTGCTTTACCAATATCTAGTAATATCAAAGAAAGTGAATTGGTCATGAAGAAAAATCCTAGTGTGATGAGGCTGTTGCCAAAATTTAAAGGTTTGGCTATTTCTTCTTCTGGTAAAGCTAATTTAATTTTAGACGTCAATAATTTATTATAACTATGGCTAATCCAAAAATACTATTTGTTGATGATGATAATTTCTTGCGTAAGGTTTATGAGGCTGAGCTCAAAGAAAAGAATTTTGATGTAATTTTGGCTCAAGATGGTGAAGAGGGTTTAGAAAAAGCCCAACTAGAAGATCCTGATTTGATTATTT
>CAYVXP010000075.1:0-3916 GCA_964455165.1 uncultured Gammaproteobacteria bacterium | reverse complement strand
TAGACATTGCGAGCATTCCAAAATAGCCAGCCAGAAGTAGTAGTAGCTGTTTCGACGGCTTTTATTTGTTCTTTTATTTTTGTTTCATCATAGACAGCGCCAAGATTGAAGGCTTGCAACCATGGCCTGATTTTAGCTCGACGATCAGCAGTAGTACTTTGGGCTACTTGTAGACCATGGGTCAATACTGCACCAGGATGCTCAGCTGAATTAGTGAGGCCTAGATATGTTTTCGGATAATGCGAGGCATACATCATCGGAGAGATGTCATCAAAATAATCCAGAGCATCGATCAGTCGTTGGCCAATATTTAAATCATAATTACCTTTGACATTGTCCATGACTAGACCAAACATATCTACGGATATTGGCGTCAGACCAGATAGATTTTGGGATAAATATTTGAAGTAATTTTTCATGACGTCAAATTTTTCTTGATCAGCTGTCAGATTGTAATCCAGACTAGACATTGGACCATCACTCGGGTAGCGCATATAGTCAAAATTAATTTCATCAAAGCCGAGTGCTATAGCTTCGCGAGATATGGCTAGATTATATTCCCAGACTTTTTCGTTACTAGGATCTAGCCAAGCTAGTCCTTTGTTGTCTCGCCAGATATCTCCGTCTTTGGTGTGCATAGCCAAATCTGGTCTAGCCTCGGCCAATAGCGGATCTTGAAAAATTGTTTGTCTAGCAATGACATAGGTATTGGCAGCGTGAAAATCATCGATCACTTGGCGGGCATCCATTTGGACTTTTTTACCTTTTATTTTATTTACTTCAGCTATTTGAGTGTCATAAAGTATATAGCCGGAATAATCTTTGATATCTATGACTACACTATTGATGTAGCCTTTTTTTAAATTGTCGATTAATTTTTTTCTGTAATCATCTCGACCAGCCGAAGAAGCAGTCAGATAAATACCGCGTACATAATCTGGTTTTTTGAGATGCAGTAATTTTTCCGGTGTAGAGCTAGTGATTTTTTGATTCACAGGTGCATCGTAGCGTATTTGGGCGATATTGATATTGTTGGCTAACAAAAAAGTTATACCCAGTAAAAATGGATACATTATCAACCTTGTTTTACCAATTTTAAACATAAGGTAAGTATATATAAAAACAGGAGGTTTTCATAGGGTTGCTAAAATCGGTCAATTTAATTAAAATATAGTATATGCTGAAAAAAAGTATTATTGTAGCTATTATTATATTTGCGGCTGGGGCCGTTATTTATTTTTTACCAAAAAACGGTATTTTAAATAAGCAAATTGTGCCAAAAGTTGCAGAATCAAAATTTAGAGAAGAGTCGGTGACTATCAATCCTGGTGACACTTTTTCAGTCATTGCCGAAAATGCCAAGTTGTCAGCGAGTACTACTCAAGCCTTGATTGGTGCCTCAAAAAATATTTATGATTTAGCTAGCGTCAGAGCAGGAAAAGAAATAAAATTTTTCTTTGATAAACAAACTGCCGAATTACAGCAAATGGTTTATGCTATTTCTTCAGAGGAAGAGTTGTATGTTGATTTAGTAAATGGTGCCTACAAAGCAGAAAGAAAAAAAATTGATTATCAAGTGAAATTAAAAACAGTCAGTGGCTCTATTGATAGTTCTCTTTATGAATCAGCTATGGCTCAAGGTATTGATGAAAGAGCAATTATTGCTTTGGCAGATGTTTTTGCTTGGAGTATTGATTTTGGTATGGGTATCAGAAAAGGCGATACTTACAAATTTATTTATGAAGAGCGTTATAGAAATGATAAGTATGTCATGCCCGGTAGAGTGATGGCTGCGCGTTTTGTAAATGATGGTAATATAGTCGATGGTTTTTATTATAGTGACGGAACGACTAAAGACGGAGAATTATCAGAAGGCTACTATGATCCCAATGGTGATTCGCTAGAAAAAATGTTTTTAAAGAATCCAGTTGACTTCCGTTATATCAGTTCCGGCTTTACTACCGGCAAGCGCTATATCTCCGCTTTCAATATCAGTACTGGACATCGGGCGATTGATTATGCGGCCGCTCTTGGTACACCCATCAGAGCTATTGGCGATGGCGTGGTGACTTATGCTAGCTGGAGTAGGGCGGGTTATGGTAATTTAGTGAGTATCAGACACAATGGAACTTATAGTAGCAACTACGGTCATCAGAGTAAGATCTTGGTCAAGGTGGGTCAGAAAGTGAAGCAGGGTCAGATCATTGGCAAGGTCGGATCGACTGGCTTATCAACTGGTCCGCATTTACATTTTGAGATAGTGCAAAATGGCGTTAAGATTAACCCTATGAATTTGAAACTACCTTCTCGAGCAGCTATCAGCAAAGATCAGATGGAAGCTTATCAAAATTATATAAAAGATTGGCAAGATAAATTAAAATAATATGAGCTACAAACCACCTTTGCATATTATCAATAAAGAAAAAGCACGTCCGCAGGAAAATTTTGGCCCCAAGCAACGTAGCGAGGCTTATAAAATGGCCGAGTTTACCTTATCCTATCAAATCAAAGGCACAATGATTGGTTTAGCTTTGGCCATATTGTATTGTAATTTTTACTTACATCGTTGGTCAGAATTGTATTTACTCGGTGGTATAATCGCTGGTTTTTCATTGGGTTGGGCAGTTGGTCGTTTTTTCTACAGTAGTAAGAATTAGCGGTTTGAGTGATTGGCCCGAATCTAGTATAATATAGGTAGCTTGAAAGGCAATTTATGGCTCGGATTATCTCAGTAGTCAATCAAAAAGGTGGTGTCGGTAAGACTACCACTACAGTGAATTTAGCTGCCTGGCTAAAGGAGTTTGGCTATAAAGTTTTGATAGTAGATATAGATCCTCAGGGCAATGCTTCATCGGGACTAGGTATCAATACTCGCGAGCTCAATAAGGGTATTTATGAAGTTTTGGTTGACCCCAATGTTCGTATCGGAGAAGTGATCAAGGCTCATCAGACAAATTTTCATGTTGCTCCTAGTACTCCAGATTTGGCTGGTGCTGCCGTAGACTTGGTTGGTGAAGAAAATCGTGAATACAAATTGCATGAAAATTTGAAAGACGTAGTGGATCTGTATGATTTTATTCTTATAGACAATCCACCATCTCTAGGATTACTAACCATCAATGGCTTGGTAGCAGCGAGAGAAGTTTTGATACCAGTGCAGTGTGAGTATTATGCTTTAGAGGGCTTGTCACAATTGTTAAATACTATTTCTTTGATCAAAGAACACTTGCAGCCGGATTTGAAAATTTTGGGTGCAGTCATGACTATGTATGATAGTCGCAATAAATTATCAAACGCTGTCTTTCAAGAGTTGTATAAATTTTTTCCAGAAAGAATTTTTAGGAGTGTGATTCCGCGCAATGTGCGTATGGCTGAAGCACCTTCTCATGGTATGTCGATCAGAGATTATGACTTGGAGTCAGCTGGTTCCAAAGCTTATAAGAGATTGGCGCAAGAAATAATTTGGTTAGATCGCAAATAAAAATAAAAAAATAAAATATGTCATCTTTAGGTAAAGGCTTGGGTTCCCTGATCCCCAACAAAGGAAAATCAAATAATGCGCGCGATTATTTTTCAGCGCAATCTTTTGGTAATGAAGAAGTTGTTAGCGGTGAAAAAGTAATGACTGTGCCAATAGATAAGGTCACAGCTAATCCTTGGCAACCGAGAAGTAATTTTGATCATGATAAACTCAACGAGCTGGCCGAATCTATAAAAAAACATGGTATCATCCAGCCTTTGGTGGTGACCAAGTCTGGCGATGCTTGGCAGTTGATCGCTGGCGAGAGACGCCTGAAGGCGGCTCAGCTTTTGAACATGACTGAGGTGCCAGTGATAGTCAAGGAAGTATCAGATCGCGATAAGTTAGAATTATCTATTATTGAAAAGGTCCAATGACATGATTTGAAGTGTTTAG
>CAYVXP010000074.1:0-3949 GCA_964455165.1 uncultured Gammaproteobacteria bacterium | reverse complement strand
CAGTTCGGTCTCCTATCTGCTACGGGCGTTGATTTTTGAGGGGGCTCCTTTCTAGTACGAGAGGACCGAAAGGGACGAACCTCTAGTGTGCCAGTTGTCCTACCAAGGGCATTGCTGGGTAGCTACGTTCGGTACGGATAAATGCTGAAAGCATATAAGCATGAAGCCGTCCCCAAGATTAGAAATCATTATAGATCCCTGGGAGACTACCAGGTTGATAGGCTCTACATGTAATTCCCGCAAGGGATTTAGTGGAGGAGTACTAATAGATCAAAGCAACCACCAAAAATTTTGAAAGTTTTTCCGCCCAAAGGGCGGTCACCCTTTGGGTGATAAAATATTTTTGTACATGAACACGTCTGATAAACGCAAAGGAATGATTAAGATTGTCTTAGTCTTCCTCATGGTTATTTTCTTTTTAGGATTAGTATTAGTACTAACCCCGATTAGCAACATAACCCTCTAATATAACAGCGCTTTTTTGAAGAAGGCAGAGTTCTCGTGATGCTAGCGAGTTGGCAACACCTGATCCCTTTCCGAACTCAGAAGTTAAGCAGCTCAGCCCCGATGGTAGTAAGTCATCTAGACTTGTGAGAGTAGGACGTCGCGAGAACCTTGCCTTCTTCTTTATTAAAGTGCTGTTTTTTGTTGACTAAAATTGGCCTTTTATTCTATAATGTTTGAGTAAAAAATGTTCCAGTGCGTATTCCCTCAAGCCAAGGAGTTGAGCCATGAAAAAAACACCGACCAAGGACATTTTGTACTTTGTCGCTCTCAGTCTGCTTGGCTTGCTAGCGGCCCTGTGCATGACTCACTGGCTGCCGATACCACCATCGGACTATCATCAGCTCATCCAATGAGCCTCAACTTTGTAAGCCCCAGCGAAAATCTGGGGCTTTTCTTTTAATTTTAAAATTATTATCTTTATTGACATTCTATATATATATATATATAATTTGAGTGTTAATATTAAGTATAAAATTATGAAAGAAATGGGTCAAAATCTTCCAATGGATAAAGATATCTCTAATGATCAAGGTGATTATCAGGGATTATTAGACAAATTAGAAAGGATAAATGTAATTGAGGATGAAAAAAAAATTATCCAATCAGAAATCTCGACGGAAATAAACGAACTATTGGATCTTAGGGATTTTGATGAAGGAGATGAAAAAAAAATCGCGAATTTGCCGGTATCTGAAATTAAGAAAGTTAATCCAGATCTAGCTTATAAAATCATCGCTCGACAACACAATATGCTATCCAGAAGGCAGGAAATGGAAGTTAGGCGTATAGATAAAGAGTTAAGAAATTTATCAATAGTAGAAATTATTGAATCTCATCCAGAGCTAGCTGAAAAGATGGAAGCCCTCTCATTTGAAGCTGATGGAGCAGACTTGTCATTGTTAAGATTACAAGGTTTTATGGACACAGCTTTTTTATTAGATAGCGAGTTTGGGTATCTTACATCTGATGGTAAAGGCGGTTATTATAGTCAGTCTAGTGGTTCTAGTAGGGGGGTTGAAATTGAAAATGTATCAGTGCCAAATATGGACCTTAAGGTTCCCCTGAAGCTTTCTTCGACTTGTACATGTGGAAGCTCTGGCTGCCAACGTAAAATTTTTGGTAATGATCCCTTTGTAAGTGAACGAGAGCAGTATAGGTTTGATCATCAAGATGACCTTAAGTTTGAATATCGTTTGTCTACTGAAGAAAAACGTCAGAAACAACAACAAGGTTGGTTAAAAACAGAAGCCGGAAAAGCGCAAAATGAGTGGCTGATGCATAAAAGAGAATCTTTTAGACAAGCACTGCAAGAGGTTTGTAGACTTAACAATATTACACGTATAGTAATGAGGTATCCTCAAGAATGGTTAAATGGTATAGAGGGTGTGGAAATCATAGAAATTTGTAAGGTAAACGGACCACATGTTCCAGGTTCTCCTAAAGGGCAAGACCCCGTAGTTGAAAAAATTCTCGAAGCAACAAAAGAAGAAAAAGATTTTAAATTTATAATATAATAAAAAACCCTCGGATTAATTCCGGGGTTTTTTATTTTGATTTTTTATATTGATCCTGCTAAGATGGTATTTATGCGGAAGATATTAGATTTTCATATACATAGTAAATACTCGCGCGCCACTTCCAAGAATTTTGACCTGGAAGATATGTACAAATGGTCAAAAATAAAAGGCGTGGATATTATTTCGGCTGCTGATTTTACTCATCCGGCTTGGTTTCGTATTTTGGAGCAAAATTTAGTAGAGTATCAGCCTGGAGCTGGTTTATATTATTATAAAAACAAAGATAGAGATGTTTTATTTATTATTTCTACAGAAATATCTTGTATCTATAGTCAGGGTGGCAAAACCAGACGCGTTCATTTATGTTTGATAGCACCAAGTTTAGAAGTTGCTAAAAAAATAAATGAAAGCTTAAGTGCGCGTGGTGCCAAGCTTGCTTCTGATGGTCGCCCAATCTTAGGTATGAGTGCCAAAAATATTTTAGAAATTTGCTTAGAGATTGATGAACGTATTATGGTAATCCCTGCTCATGCTTGGACGCCGTGGTTTGCAGTCTTTGGATCTAAATCTGGTTTTGATACATTACAAGAATGTTTTGAAGACCTGACTCCTTATGTTCATGCTATAGAAACTGGCTTGTCATCTGATCCGCTGATGAATTGGCAGTGGTCACAGCTCGATGATATCACTCTGGTGTCAAACTCTGACGCACACTCTGGTCCGCACATTGGTCGTGAGGCAAATGTTTTAGATTTACAAGATGTGACCTATGATGAAATCAGAGAAATAATAAATACTAAAGATAAAAAAAGATTTTTATACACCGTCGAGTTTTATCCAGAAGAAGGAATGTATCACTACGATGGACATCGTGATTGTAGTTTTAGTTGCTTACCACAAGTCTCAAGAAAAAATAAAAACATTTGTCCAATTTGTAAAAAAGTTTTGACACTCGGTGTGTTGAATCAAGTAGAAAAATTAGCTGACAGGATTGAGCAGAAAATTGATAGCAGTATTCATATACCTTATAAAAATATTGTACCACTACCAGAAATCATTGCCGATTTTTATGGTGTGAATAGAGCTAGTAAGAAAGTAGAAGCTTTATATTTAGACATCATAGCCAAAGCTGGCAATGAATTTATAGTAAGTCTAGATCTAAGTAAAAATGAATTAGAAAAAATAATGCCAGCAGTTTTGGCTGATGGCATTATGAAAATGCGCGCGAAACAATTAAAAGTATCCCCGGGTTTCGATGGTCAATATGGGCGGGTAAGTATTTTTAGTGAAAAGGAGCAAGTCGCCAATAAACTAATTATCAAGCAAAGTAAGCTATTTTTATAAACAAAACAATCATAAAAACCCCGCCAATTGGTCCAGGGTTTTTATGTCTTAAAGAAAGATATTACTTTCTTTTTTTAGCTTTTTTAGCTGGTTTTCTTTTTGCCACCTTTTTTTTGGTGGTTTTTTTAGCCACTTTTCTCTTAGCTACTTTCTTTTTCTTTGCCACGGTAACTCACCCCCTTTCTTGATTAAAATATTTTATTTTAATTTTAATTTTTATTTCATAGTGGTGGCACCAAATAGTCCACCTAGCGTCCACTGCATAAAGTTATCCATCAAATCTGTCGCAATCAATAATCCAACTAATGTTACTATAAAACCTATGACTTTATAAAATAATCTACTACCACCAGAAGTTTGTAAATATTTTTCTGCAAAACCAATGGCACCAAAGTTTACGAATAACCATTCTGATTTCCAAACTGTCAGATAGCCAATTACTGCAAGTATCATGCCTAAAATAAAATTTCCGAATGTCATAATAACAAATTACAAAATCAAAAACATTTCTATTAAATATTATAGCACAAATTTAAAATGTTGAGAATAGTTTTGCACAGTTTTTAATAAAAAATATTTTT
>CAYVXP010000073.1:0-4078 GCA_964455165.1 uncultured Gammaproteobacteria bacterium | reverse complement strand
TGATGGTCGAAGGCAATACCGAATGCAAGCGAGCTAACTCGCCAATTTTTATAAACTTTTTGTCAGTCCCCTGTTTTGACATAAGGCTATATTATTATATAGCCTAAACCATAAAGTGTAAAGCACTACTTCTTACTTTATGGTTGTGGATAATAATATAATAGAAACACGCCGACCCCATGCTGTCATTCCCGCGCAGGCGGGAATCTACCGTTATCATACCAATGGTAAATAAATGGTAGATCCCGGATCAAGTCCGGGATGACGGTGCGGGTCGGCGTAATTTTTAACAAAAAGAAAAGACCCTGCACTAGGCAGAGTCTTTGAAAAAATATTACTTATAGTTTTTGATCATGTCTATGACTTTTGAGTCAGTCGCTAGATCTTCGAAGCCAAAGACTTTTTGGCGATTGACTGCTAGCCAACCAGAGGCATCCCTCTTTTTTAAGACCTCTACACTTTCGGTGGTCGGCTTGTCTCCTTCTTCAGCTGCTGGCTTTTCCACAGTTTGCGTATCAATATAATAGACGTCAGTAAGGTAAATATTAAACTCATCTTCTTTGGCAATTTTGGCATAGTATACAATGTTATTATCTAAATAAACGATTTTATAGGCAGATTCGACTAATGGCTTTTTTTGTTTTTTATCAAACATCAAAAAAGTTGATAAGCCTAATATTAAAATAATCAACAAGAAATAAGCCCAAAAATAATTCTTCTTTTTGGAGCCACTAGATTTACGAGCTACGAAATCTTCAAACTCCATAATCTCTGGGATTTCCTTGGTTTCGGTTTTTTTAGTAGTACTTTTGGCACGAGGCATATATTTTTGTTAAGTGCTGATATCATAGCAGAAAATGCAAAATTTTACAAAATTAATAGCCTGTATTAATATAGAAGCAAGATTCATCCCATTAGAAATTCAAATAATCTTTACTGGGATAGTAAAACAAATATTTTAGATTTAAATATAAAAAATCAGGCATCCTTTAAGTAATATAAATTTCTAATTGGATGAAGAAAAGCGATTTTTATTTTTACCTACTGTGGCAAGCCAAGCTACCGACTCGGCTTTTTTGGCTTTTACAAAAACAATTTGGCTCCAGTCAAAAAATAGTAGAAGCTGCCTTGGCTGACAACCCTCTACTAGCGCCCAAAGTCTGCCAAGCTATCCAAAAGGTCTGGGGTCAAAAAACTTGGCACCAAAACAATTTTGAAAAATTGGAAAACTACTTCACTATCCTAGATGACGAATACCCCGAGCTACTGAAAAAAATATATGATCCTCCACTATTATTGTTTTATGCTGGCGACCTCAAACTTTTGACTAGCAAATATTTAGTCAGCATGGTTGGCTCACGTCACAACACCAGCTATCACCAAGAGGCAGCTAATAAAATAATCAGCGAGTTTAAGAACTCACCATTAGTCATAGTCAGCGGACTAGCTATTGGACTAGATGCAATCTGTCACCAGGCAGCTCTGAATAATAACCTAGACACTATAGCTGTCCTTGGCTCTGGCCTGGATCGTCCTAGCTTTTATCCAAAAGTAAATTTTAATCTCTCACAAGAAATTATTAAACAAGGCGGTTTGGTATTATCTGAATATCCGCAGGGTACCAAACCAGCTCTCCATCACTTCCCTAGACGCAACCGCATCCTAGCGGGCCTCAGTCGTGCGACAGTAGTCATCTCGGGTGCTTTGAAATCTGGTACGCTCATCACTGCCCAAGTAGCGCTTGATGAAGGCCGAGAAGTGTTTGCTCTACCCGGCAATATCAACCAACAACTTTGCCAAGGACCAAATAGCTTATTACAAAATGGGGCCAACATCATCACCTCTGGCCAAGATATTTTGGATTATTATCAGCTCGCTAAGCAAAAACAACTGAAAATAAAGCCCCTGGATCTCAACGACAATGAAAAAATAATTGTTGATTTATTAAAAATAGAGCCGCTAAATCTAGAAAATATACTAGTTAAAACTAGTTGGTCTTTGCCACTTTTGCAAGCAACTTTATCCTCTCTAGAAATTAAAAATATTATCAGCACAGAGCATGATGGTCTGGTGAACCTCAAATGGTAGCCCTTGATAATTTATCCACTTTGTTGTATAGTCAGCGAAATTATGTCATAATTTGCTTAAATCAAATTAGTTTATGTCAAAATTAATTATCGTTGAGTCACCAACCAAAGCCAGAACTATCGGCGGATTCCTTGGTAAAGAATACAAAGTAGAATCCTCTTATGGTCATGTCAGAGATTTGCCAGTCAGCAAACTCGGTGTTGATGTAGAAAATAATTTTACTCCCACCTACGCTGTACCGACCAAAGCTAAAAAAACTGTCGCTAATCTAAAAAAATTAGCCAGTAAAGCTGAGATGGTGTATTTCGCGACTGACGAAGACCGAGAAGGAGAAGCTATTAGCTGGCACCTCCAAGCCTTGCTAGATGTACCAACCAAAAAACAAAGACGTATTGCTTTTCATGAAATCACTAAAAAAGCTATCAATGAAGCTCTGGCCAATCCTCGCGATCTAGATATCAATCTAGTCGATGCTCAGCAAGCTCGTCGTATTCTCGACCGCCTAGTCGGCTACAAACTATCACCTCTCTTATGGAAAAAAGTGGCCAAAGGCTTGTCAGCTGGTCGCGTCCAATCAGTAGCGGTCAGGCTGATAGTCGAAAGAGAAGAAGAAATAAAAAAATTCCAAGCACAAGAGTATTGGACTATCGAAGGTCTAGCTGAAAAGGATAAACAAGAATTCAAAGTCAATGTCTTCCAACACCAAAATAAAACTTTGGAAAAATTTGATTTAGATAAAACTAAAGCAGAACTTGCAGTCAAGGAAATAACTCCGGCCACACTGATTGTCCGCCAAGTCGATGCTCGCGAGATCAATAAAAAACCAGCCAGTCCATTCACCACCTCCACTTTACAACAAGATGCTAACCGTCGTTTTGGCTACTCCGCCAAACAAACTATGGTCCTCGCCCAACAACTATACGAAGGTATACATCTAGGTAGCGAAGGCCATGGCGGTCTTATCACCTACATGCGTACTGACTCTCAGAATCTATCCGCTGACTTTGTCTCTAGTGCTTTTGATTGGATCAGCAAAAACTTTGGCGAGAAATTTGCTAGCACTGGTGGTCGTAAATATCGTACCAAAGAAAAAAATGCTCAAGAAGCTCACGAGGCTATCCGCCCAACTGATATCGAAAATACACCTGACAAAGTGCGCCAGCACTTAGATGCTCGCCAACACAAACTCTACTCTCTAATCTGGCAACGCTCAGTCGCCTCACAGATGACTGATGCGCTACTAGAGACTACCTCGGTCATCATCGATGCCAAAGATACTGAATGGACCTTGAAGTCTACTGGCTCAGTCATCAAATTCCCTGGTTGGCAAAAAGTCTATGAAAGTGGCAGTGAAGAAAACATCTTGCCGGCCATGAAGACTGATGATGTAGTAAATTTAAAAAATCTGGATTCTATCCAACACTTTACTACTCCACCAGCTAGATACTCCGAAGCCGGTCTAGTCCGCGCCATGGAAAAACTCGGTATTGGTAGACCGTCTACCTATGCACCGACTATCGCTACTATAGTAGATCGCAAGTATGTCGACAAAGTAGAAAAAAGACTAGCGCCAACTGAAATTGGTACAGTCGTCAATAAACTGTTAGTCGAACATTTCCCAGATATAGTTGATTACAACTTTACAGCGGAAATGGAAAATGACTTGGACAAAGTAGCCGAAGGTAAGAAAAAATGGCAACCAGTCATTAAAGAATTTTATGAACCATTTGCTAGACAATTAGCTATGAAAGAAAAAGAAATAGACAAAAAAGACATCACCGAAACAGCCACCGATGAAGTGTGTGAAAAATGTGCTTCACCAATGGTCATCAAGCTAGGACGCTTTGGTAGATTCCTAGCCTGCACCAATTATCCCGATTGCAAAAATACCAAACCACTCGGTGAAAATGGTGAAGCCCAAGAACCAGAAAAAACTGACGAAGTCTGTCCAAAGTGTGGCAAACCAATGATTTTCAAACATGGACGCTTT
>CAYVXP010000072.1:1046-4118 GCA_964455165.1 uncultured Gammaproteobacteria bacterium | reverse complement strand
ATTTTTCTGATCCATTAGTTGATTGTAAATCATGCCACAAGCGCTTCAGAGAGGATCACTTATTGGAGAACAAAGGCATTCAGCCAGAGTATGATAAGACCAAACCACGCGATCGCAAGGGTTTGAAATGTCCAGATTGCGGTGGAGAGTTGACTCCAGCTCGCCAATTCAACCTGATGCTCAAGACTTTTTTGGGGCCATTAGAGGACACGGCTAGTGTTGCCTATCTCAGGCCAGAAACGGCTGGTGGTATTTTTGTTAATTTTAAAAATGTTTTGGATACCATGCGCTTGCGCTTGCCTTTTGGTATTGCTCAGATTGGAAAAGCTTTCCGCAATGAGATCACTACCGAAAATTTTATTTTCAGAACTCGTGAGTTTGAGCAATTTGAAATAGAGTATTTTGTAAAGCCAGAAGATTGGCAACAACATTTTACGGAGTGGCAAAAAGTGATGAAAGAGTGGTGTTTGTTTTTGGGTCTAGCTCAAGATGATTTGGTAGAGCATGAGATTGGTCCCAAGGACAGAGCTTTTTATTCCAAGCGTACTATTGATTTTGAATACAAATATCCTTTTGGTCAAAAAGAATTATTTGGTTTGGCTTATCGCACTGACTATGATTTGACTCAGCATCAAAAATTTTCTGGTCAGGATTTGTCCTACACTGATCCTATTACCAAGGAGAAATTTACTCCTCATGTCATCGAGCCATCACTGGGCGTCGATCGCTCAGTGCTAGCTTGTCTATGTGCGGCCTACACGGAGATAGAGGGTGGTCGTAGCACTACTACCGAGTCAGTCAAAGAAGCTGAGGTAGTATTACGCTTGCCATATAGTCTAGCGCCTATCAAGATCGCTGTCTTACCGCTGTCCAAAAAAGAAAATTTGTCAGAATTATCGCGCAGTATTTTGATGGAACTCAAGAAGAAGTGGGTCGTCATGTATGATGAGACTGCTAGTATTGGTAAGCGCTATCGTCGTCAGGATGAAATCGGCACACCATATTGCGTGACTATTGATTTTGAAAGTCTCGAAGACAAAAAAGTGACAGTGCGTGATCGTGATACTATGCAACAAGATAGGGTAGCTATTACGGAATTAGCTAATTATTTTAATGAAAAATTTAATTAATATTTTTGTTGAATTAAAATATGTTTAAAAGAATTGTCAGAGCTGATGGTAGTGTTTTGATTTTGGTACCCAAAAAAGAAACTCAAGCTATCACCTTTGAAGTAATATATAAAGTCGGTAGTCGCCAAGAAAATTTGCGCAACAACGGTGTTTCGCATTTTGTCGAACACTTGATGTTCAAAGGCACACCAAAAAGACCAAATACTATCGACATCTCCAAAGAGCTTGATGGCATTGGCGCTGATTACAATGCCTTTACTGGCAAAGAGCACACAGGCTACTATATCACGGCTGATGCTAGTCATCTGCCACTAGCTATGGATATGTTGTCTGATATGCTACACAACTCTAAGTTTGATGCCACGGAGATGGATCGTGAGCGTGGTGTGATAGTCGAAGAAATAAATATGTACGAAGATAATCCTTCATTTTATGTGGAGGAGATTTTTGAAGATTTATTGTTTCAGGGTTCCACGCTAGGCAAACCCATTGCTGGTCCACGTGAAGTGATCAAAACCTTGAAACGCCAAAGTTTGTATCAATACTATAAAGATAATTATTACAATGGTAATGCTGTCATTGGTGTGGCTGGTAATTTTTCGGAAGCCAAGATGCAGACTTTGTTGAAAAAATATTTTCCAGTCAGCAAAAAACAGCCTCGCAATAAAATAAAAAAAGTTGCTAATTTTGCACAAAATCAACCCAGAATAAAATTAATCAATCGTAATTTAGAGCAGGTACAGTTGATATTGGGTTTCAGGACCATACCAAGTACTGACAAGCGTTTTATGGCCTTGCAGCTTTTGGGTAATATTTTAGGTGGTACTATGAGCTCTCGCTTGTTTTTGCATATCAGAGAGCGGATGGGTTTGTGTTATTTTATCAAAGCCGAAATTGGTGGCTATGAAGACATCAGCTCTTTCACTGTGCACTCGGGCTTGAACAAAGATAAAATATACGAAGCCCTCACTATGATCAAAGAAGAACTTGATCGTATCAAAAAAGATGGCATCACCGCTGATGAGCTACAAAAAGCCAAAGATAATATTCGCGGTCGCTTGATCTTGCGCCTAGAGAGTCCGACAAATTATTTAAACTTTTTGGCTTCACAAGAATTGTGGAATCAAAAAATAAAAGATAGACAAAGCACTTTGGCAGAGCTAGACAAAATTACCGTCAGCCAAATAAATGCCTTGGCCAAGGAAATTATCGATTGGAAAAAAAGCAATTTGGCTATCATCGGACCTTTTGAATCTAGTAATAAATTTTTGAAAATATTAAACTCGTAAAATAAAAATATGATAAAACAAAACACGACGATTTCTAACGGTACGATTTGGCGCATTATTTTTATCTTTGCGCTAGTATTTTTGATTATTGTAGTCAGAGACGTTTTGGCATTATTTGTGATTGCCATAGTACTGTCTTCAGCTTTTGATCCTTGGGTTGATTGGTTACAAAAACTGAAAATACCTAGGGGTTTGAGTATTTCTGTTATTTTTTTGATTCTCTTGTCTATTGTCACTATGGTGGTTATTTTGTTGGCTGGTCCTATCGGCAAACAAATTTTGGATGTTGCTAGCTCTTTTCCGCAAATTTATGAAAAGATAAATTTAGCCCTAGATAGTTTGCATCGTTTAGAAGGTGTCAGCCCACTGACAGCACAAAATTCTACTGGCACTTCTTTGACTCAGTTAGCCCAAAGCTTGACTCAGATTGGTTCAAATATTATTAGTTTTGTTACTTCAGTTTTTGGTGGCATTATTAGTTTTTTCATGGTCTTGGTACTGACTTTTTATCTGACTGTAGAGGAAAATGGTTTCAAAAAATTTATTCGTCATATTTTTCCTAGTGACAAAAATGGAGAAGTCAGCTATCTAGTAGATAATATGCAAAAGCGTCTCGGCTTGTGGTTTAGAGGTCAGATGATTTTGTCTTTGAT
>CAYVXP010000072.1:0-1036 GCA_964455165.1 uncultured Gammaproteobacteria bacterium | reverse complement strand
ATGTAAAATATGCCTTGTTGTTGGCAGTATTAGCTGGTTTGTTAGAAATTGTACCAATTTTGGGACCTTGGCTATCAGCGATAGTTGCTGTATTTTTTGCTTGGGCTGACGGTATGAATAAGGCTCTTTATACGGCTATTTTATATTTAGTGATTCAGCAGTTAGAAAATAATATTATCGTACCAAAAGTAATGGGTAGAAACACTGGCTTGAATCCAGTGGTAGTCATACTAGCTATTTTGATCGGTGGTCGCTTGGCTGGCGTGATTGGAGCCCTGTTGGCTGTACCGATTGCTACAGTGATCTCCGTCTACTTTGAGTACGCTATGGCTAAAAGAAAATAAGTTCAATGAATAATCTTTACATTGTAGCTACACCGATTGGCAACTTGGAAGATATTACTTTGCGTGCTTTAGAAATTTTACGCACGGTTGATGTTATTGTCGCGGAAGATAAACGAGTGACTATCAAGTTGTTAAATAAATTTCAGATCAGCAAAAAATTGTTAGTCTGGCAACAGCATAGCTCCAATAGTGATTGGCAGAGGATAAAAAATGAATTAACAGCTGGACATGATATAGCCTATGTCAGTGACGCTGGTACACCGGGTATTTCTGATCCGGGTGGTCAGCTGATCCAAAAGGTTTTGGCAGAATTTCCAGAGGTAAAAATCACACCATTACCTGGTGCCTCAGCTTTGTCCACCATCATCAGTGTGGCTGGTATCCAGATAGATCGTTTTATTTTTTTGGGTTTTTTACCACACAAAAAAGGACGTCAGACCATGCTGGAGATGATAAAAAAAGAAACCGTACCAGTTATTTTTTTTGAATCAGTCCATCGTATTTTGAAAGCTTTGGAACAACTCAGTGATTGTCCAAAAAAATTAATTGTCGGTCGTGAGCTGACGAAGCAGTTTGAGACAATCTATCGTGGCACAGCTAGTGAGATATTAGAGGTATTAAATAAAGACAAGACTAAAATTAAAGGTGAGTTTGTAGTGATAGTTGATAAGATATGAGAAAAGAAATGCAAA
>CAYVXP010000071.1:0-4286 GCA_964455165.1 uncultured Gammaproteobacteria bacterium | reverse complement strand
ATGTGCTTCACCAATGGTCATCAAGCTAGGACGCTTTGGTAGATTCCTAGCCTGTACCAATTACCCTGATTGCAAAAATACCAAACCACTCGGTGAAAATGGTGAAGCCCAAGAGCCAGAAAAAACTGACGATGTCTGTCCAAAGTGTGGCAAACCAATGATTTTCAAAACTGGACGCTTTGGTAAATTCCTCGCCTGCTCCAACTATCCAGAATGTAAAACTACCAAACGAGTTGACTCTGGTACTGGCGTCATCTGCCCCAAGTGCAACAAAGGTGAGATGGTCTCTCGCAAAGGACGCGGTGGAAAATTCTTTTATACTTGCAATAAATACCCAGAATGCCAACACATCACTTGGAGCAAGCCCACTGGTGAATATTGTCCAGAGTGTAAACAACTATTGATTGCTGGACCAAAGGATACCATCAAGTGCGAGAGTTGTGACTATACTAAATAAAATTATTTTAAAGACTCAAGTTTAACTTGAGTCTTTTTTTAATAAAAAGAAAAAGGCCCCGTCTCTTTCCACTCTGAATTGAGTGAATTGAGACAGGACCTCGTGTACAAGTAGCGGCGTTGTGCCGTTACTTCTTTTTGTAATAGGTCTAGACAACGCTTTTGAGCGCCGTCCAGAACTCGGACTGCCGATGACGATAGAGGTATTCTTTCAGCAACATAGCGCACTGAAAGGCGTCGCCTTTCTTCGCTTCGCCGCTGAAGTAGGGCAGATCCCCACACTTGATAGTGTCGGTAACACCCTTGTACCTGACCGTCACTGAGGGACGACCATGTTCATCGGAGCCGATCACCACTTGCCCTTCTCCGAGCGGAATCACGATCGAACTCTTGAAGACCTCGATGTATTCCTTGATACCCTCCTCAAAGGAGAGGTTGTACAGGAACTCCGCGTCGATGGGCGGATCGGCCTGTTCGGCCTTGATGGCCTTGTGCAGAGCGGTCTGGACCTCGGCCGGCAGCTTGCTGACGTTGGTCTGACTCGAGACGGGCGGCGGCACAAACGCGCCGACCAGGAACATGAGAACCAGCGCGGTGATGACTACCCAAACGTACTTCATGGTTTTCCTCCAATGCAGTTGAAGACAGCTACGTCCGTGTGGTGATGCCTATAGCCGTAGCAGCCAAACTACATTTTTCATACAATCTAGCTGCTAGGGCTATATTTTGACCTATTATTTAAGGTTCAAATTAATATATAATAATAGCATATATTAGCTATTTTGTCAATAGTACTAAAAAACACCCATCATCCTCTACTATATATATTAAACATTCTTTATTGATTTGAACTTTTCCCCTAAAAATACTATGATGACTACATGGCAACTATCACATTTGAGGATTTAAAAGAAATATTAGCTGACAACTACCCTGGTGAAGATATCAATATCATCATCAAGGCTTTTCATTTTGCCTCTGAGGCGCACAAGGGTCAAAAGAGAAATACTGGCGAAGACTATATTTATCATGCCTTAGCTACCGCCTACAATCTCGCTAAGATGCGTATGGACATACCCTCTATCGCAGCTGGTCTCCTACACGATGTACCAGAAGATACTGACTTTACTTTTGAAGAAATAAAAAATAATTTTGGCTCAGAAATATATCACCTAGTCAAAGGCGTCACCAAACTAGGTACTTTGAAATACCGCGGACTAGAACGCTATGCCGAAAATTTACGCAAAATGTTTTTGGCTATGTCCCAAGATCTACGCGTCATCATCATCAAGCTAGCTGATCGCCTACACAACATGGAGACACTAGAAGGCGTCAAGCCAGAAAAGCGTCTGCGCATCGCCCAAGAGACCATGGAAATTTTTGCTCCCATTGCCAACCGCTTGGGTATGTTTCGCGTCAAAGTAGAGCTAGAAGATCTAGCCTTCCCCTATGTCTATCCAGAGGAATATGCCTGGATATCAGAACTAGTGCAAGACAGACTAAAATCAGAAAGTAAATACATTGATAAAATAAAAAAGATTGCTCAAAAAGATTTAGCTCGACACAATGTCCCCTATCTACAAATCAAGGGTCGGGTAAAAAGCTTATACGGCATCTACCAAAAAATGATCCTTAAAAATAAAGATATAAATAAAGTCTATGACCTGATTGCTTTACGCGTCATCGTCAATGATATACCTGACTGCTATCTAGTCCTAGGCCTCATCCACAAACGCTGGACCCCGCTCAAAGGCAGAGTAAAAGACTATATCGCTCAACCAAAGCCCAATGGCTACCAATCACTACATACCTCGGTCTTTACCGAGTTTGGTAAAGTCGCCGAATTTCAAATCCGCACTCGGGCTATGGATGATGAAGCTGAATATGGTGTGGCCGCTCACAGTCGCTACAAAGAAATAGGTATTTTGGGTAAAAGAAAAAGGCCACCCAAGTGGCTACAAGATTTGATGGAAATCCAAAAAACTATTACTGACAATACTGAGTTTATCAAACACATCAAAAATGATTTGTTTGCCAATCAGATTTTTGTCTTCACACCAAAAGGTGATGTCATCGAGCTACCAGAAAACTCTACACCTATAGACTTTGCCTACCACATCCACACTGATATTGGTAACCAATGCATTGGCGCCAAAGTCAATGAGCAAATGTCTGCCCTAGACACGCCTCTCAAATCTGGTGATGTGATAGAAATATTGATTAACAAAAGTAGAAAATACCCCAACTCAGACTGGCTCGATATCGCGATCACCAATCAAGCCAAAAATAAAATACGCGGGCAACTCAAGAGTAAAAAAAATATTTTATAAACTTACAAAACAAGCCCCTCACGAGGGGCTTGTTTTTTATGATCGATAATAAATAGTAATACGCGCATGATCTACTATATGCGAGACCGTCACCCAATCCTCTCCAGCATCAACTGAACGCCATCTTTCTATGTCAACTTTTATACCATCGATGACAGCTCCATCAGGAATAGTAAAACCAAAATTTGTCATTTTTAAATAACCAGTATTACCATTCGCGTGTCCTACTTTTACAACAAACCCAAAGTCTGAATCATTGATATCAGCTGCTGTCCAAGTCTCTCCCCATAGATCTGAAGATCCACCATAAGTGGTATAACCAGGATTGGCTACTTGACCCCAAGCAGCTAAAGAAGCTTTATTTTGTACTGCACTGATGGTAGCGTCAGATTTCACAATTCTAGCCTCTTGTTCAACGGCAACATAATCCCAATCATCAGTATTAGCAACAGTAGCCGTACCATCATTGACTTTACAATTATTTGGAAAAGCCCAGGAACCAGGGGTAACCGATGTAGCAGTGCCAGGTGAATTTGGGCCCTGTGAAGCTGCGACCAAAGGCACAGCTGGTGCTGAAATTGTCTGACCAGTGTATTCATAGCATGATCCAGTCTGAAAAGAATTATTACTAGATTTGATAATATAATAACCCGTATCATTACCAGAGGCTGAATCATCTACTGGTAAATTTGGCACATAGCTACTCAATAAACCAGCTAAGTCTATACGGTCAATATTTTGATTTAAACTTGTGCAGCTACACTGACCCGCTGTACTACCACCAGTGGTGACCAACATATAGGTGCCATTAGTCATAGTACTCAAAGTATTTGGTACGGTAAGTGAGTCAGCTATCAAGCGCTCTATGCCTTTTTTTAATTCTAAAGCATTTTGATCACGAACGGCATTTTTGGCATCACCTATCCTCTTGGCTGGATTCACAGCAAAAAAAATAACCGAAGCTATAATAGTTATAGTTATAATAACAACAATCAATTCAATCAAGGTAAAACCTTTACGTCTTCGCTTCATACAAAATTAACCTTGTAATTTATTCAACAAATTTTTCAACTCTTCGTGTGAATAAAAATCAATCAAAATTTGACCACGTTCTCCTCTTTTTTTAATAGCCACCTTGGCACCTAGATTTTTAGCCAGTTTATCTTCGTAGGCGACTAATATTGGATCTTGTTTTTTTTCATTTTTATCTTTGAGTACTGTGCGATGAGCCAACTCATCTAGCTGCTTGACGGTCAAATCAGAATGCAATATTTTTTTGAATATTTTTATTTGTTCACTTTTTCCTGGATAGCTCAAAATTATTTTGGCATGAGAAAAAGTAATTTTATTTTCACCCAATGCTTCTTTAATAACTATTGGTAACTGCAACACTCGCAACATATTGGCAATTGTCGAATGACTTTTCCCCAATTGCTTGGCAATATCATCTTGCGACAAACCAAACTCCTCCGTCAAACGCTTGTAGCTATTAGCTTCATC